>NZ_JBEXJN010000003.1:185908-259964 GCF_040609115.1 Lentzea sp. NPDC004782 | reverse complement strand
GCGGTCGGCCCCCCCCCCCCTACCCCACCCCCTCGCGGTCGTCCCCGCCCCACAAACCCCACATCCCCCATCACCCGCCCCCAACCCCCCACGACGTAAACGCTCCTACCAGCCACAACAAGATGGAGAAGGCTCACCACCAACCCGTGATCAAATCGCCGGTTGCCACAGACGACCGACTTTGCCGGGGCCCTGGTCAGGCGCTGAGCGCGACCTTCACGTCCAGGCCCGGACCGGCGTCGTGCAGCGTGAGCGTGCCGCCCGCCGACTCGATCAGCTCGGCGCAGATGGCGAGCCCCATCCCGGTGCCCGCGATGTTCTGGTGCTTGGTGGCCCGCCAGAACCGCTGCAGCGCCTGCTCGCGTTCCTCCGCGGTCAGGCCGTCGCCGTCGTCGACGACGTGCAGCTCGCCGGGCTTGCCGGTGATCCGGACCTTCGTGGCGTTGGCGAGCCTGATGGCGTTGCTGACCAGCTCGTCCAGCACGCTGCCGAGCCCGCCGGGCGGCTCCTGCATGGTGAGGCCCGGTGGCACGTCGATCTCCAGGTCGACGCCCGACTTGGCCGCGAGCGCCTGCCAGGCCGGTTTGTGGGTCACCAGCAGCTGGTCGATCTCGACCGGTTCGGTGCTGCGCGCGCTGTCCAGGCGGGTCGCGGCGAGCAGCGTGTCGAGCACGCGGCCCATCTCCTCGGCCTCCTCGACGGCGATCTGGTGCGCCTCCCGGCCGTGCTCGCCGTCCACGTGCGGCGAGAGGTTGTCGACGGCGAGCCGCAGGCTGGCGAGCGGGTTGCGCAGCTGGTGCGACGCGTCGGCCACGAACGCCTTCTGCCGGTTCAGCGCCTTGCCGACGACGTCGACCATGGTGTTGAAGCTTCTGGCGAGCCGGCGCAGCTCAGGTGGCCCGCCGACCTCGTCCGCCCGCACGTCGAGGTTGCCCGCCGCGACCGCCGCCGTGGCCTCGTCGAGCCGGCGGACCGGCCGCAGCACCCACCGCGACATGGGCCAGGCGGCGGCGACCACGGCCAGCATCGGGGCCAGCCCGGCCAGCGCCATGAGGCCCCACTGGCGCAGGATCTCGCCGCGCAGCGCACCCGTCGGCGAGATGGTGACGACCGCGGCGACCGCCTCGCTGTCCCGGCCGACCGGCTCCACGACGACCATCGGCCCCGTGCGCCACGGCCAGCCCGAGTAGTCGGTGTCGGGCTGGATGCCGTTGAGCGCCTCGTTCAGGACCGCGACGACCGCGGGGTCGCCGGTGGGGTTGAAGCCGCGGCGTGACGTGAGCAGCACCCGTTTGTCGGCGCTGACCAGGGCGACCGGGATGTCGTAGAGCTGGTCGTAGCGCTGGATCTCGAAGTCGAGCGGGAGGAGCCGGTCCGACTGCAGCGCGCTCTCGGCCAGCGAGGCGAACCGTCGCGCGTCACCGAGCCGGTCGAGGTACGTGGTCTGGGTTTCGCGCTGCACCACCGCGGACGCCAGCGGGATGCCGAGCGCCGCGACCAGGGCGACGAGCAGCGGAACGGTGATGACGAGCAGTCGGCGGAGCATCAGCCGCGATTGTTCCGCACCCGCCGGTGGATGTCTTCCGGAGCTTCATCACCCGGCGAGGCGGTAGCCGACACCCCTGACCGTCTCGATCTTGACGTGCCCGCCGAGCTTGCCGCGCAACGCCGCGATGTGCGTGTCCAGCGTCCGTGACGGCGCCTCCCAGTGCGCCTGCCACACCTGGTCGACGATGAAGTCGCGGCTCACCACCTCGCCCGCCCTGGCCGCGAGCAGCGCGAGGAGGTCGAACTCCTTGCGCGTCAACGACAACGGCGAGCCCGCCAGCGTCACGGCACGGGTCGACGCGGAGATCCGCAGCGCGCCGACCTGGATCGGCCCCTCGCTGTCCGGCCCGGCGCGGTGCGTGCGGGTCCTGCGCAGCACGGCCTCGATGCGCGCGAGGAGCTCGGACGTGCCGAACGGTTTCACCACGTAGTCGTCCGCGCCCGCCCGCAACCCGAGCACGCGCTCCCGTTCCTCACCACGCGCGGTCACCGTGATCACGGCCGTGCCCGGACGGTGCCGCAGCTCGCGCAACACGTCCAGGCCGTCGCCGTCGGGCAGGCCGAGGTCGAGCAGCACCACGTCCGCCGGAGCGGCTTTGAGGGCGTCGGCGGCCGTGGCCACCCGATGCACCTCGTAGCCGGCGTGCCGCAGCGCGGTCAGCAGGCCTCTGGCCACCCGGTCGTCATCTTCGACGACGAGCACGCGCACAGATCACTCCGGTTTGACGGACTCCGGGGAGTTGACGGACTCCGCGGAGCTCTTCTCTTCCTTCACGTCGTCGTCCGCCGCGGTGACGAGCTCGTCGTCGCCGGGTGCGACGCCGGCCCGCAGCGCCGCGACGTCCTCACGCTCACCCCGCGACCGCGCCACGACGAAGTATGCGACCGCACCGAGGAAGACCAGCGCCGACACGAACACGTTGACCCGCGTGCCGAAGATCAGCGTCGCCTCGTCCGAGCGCATCAGCTCGATCCAGAACCGCCCGGCCGTGTACCCGGCCACGTACAGCGCGAACGCCCGCCCGTGACCCAGCCGGAACTTGCGGTCCGCCCACACCACCAGCAGCGCGACGCCGAGGTTCCACAGCAGCTCGTAGAGGAACGTCGGGTGCACGACCTGGATCGGCGTGTGGTCGATCGCCACCCCGGCCAGCGCGTCCTCGCGCCCGTCCGGCGTGACGCGGCGGTAGATCTCCAGGCCCCACGGCAACGTCGTGTCGCCGCCGTAGAGCTCCTGGTTGAAGTAGTTGCCGAGCCGCCCGATGGCCTGCGCCGTGACGATGCCGGGAGCCAGCGCGTCCGCCAGCGCCGGCAGCGGGATGCCCTTGCGCCGGCACCCGATCCACGCACCCACCGCGCCCAGGGCGATCGCACCCCAGATGCCCAGGCCACCGTTCCAGATCTCGAGCGCCGCAAGGGGGTTCTTCCCCGGCCCGAAGTACTTCTGGTTGTCGGTGATGACGTGGTAGAGCCGCCCACCGACGAGGCCGAACGGCACCGCCCACACGGCGATGTCGGTCACCTCGCCCTTGATTCCCCCGCGGGCGACCCAGCGGCGTTCGCCCCACCAGATGGCGACGATGATGCCGGCGATGATGCACAGCGCGTAGGCCCTGATGGGGAGCGGACCGAGGTGCCACACACCTTGGTCGGGACTCGGGATCGTGGCCAGGACGGCGTTCAACACAGCGCCCACCGTACCGGTGCCCCCCGTGACGTCTCGCCGGGACGCTCCTTCGTTAGGGGTTCGCGACCTTGGTGAACTTCGCATGAGGTCCGGGCGGCGTCTGCACAGGTGGTCGGTTGCCACGGTCCCGCCGGCTCGCCACGCCCTCGCCACCGACCCCTCATCCGTGGCCGTGTGATGCGGGCCGAGCGGGTTGGTGACCTTCTTAGGGGGTTCGTGATCGCCGAGCCGAGATACTCGGACGCGGGCTGTGGCGGACGCGCGAAAGGTCGGACATGACGATCCTGGTGGTCGGCGGCGGTATCGGTGGACTGGCTGCGGCGCTCGGGCTCGCGCGGGCCGGGCACCGCGTGACGGTGCTCGAGGCCGCGGCGGTGTTCGAGGAGATCGGCGCCGGCATCCAGGTCGGGCCCAACGGGTTCCGCATGCTCGACTCCCTCGGTGTGGGGGCGGTGGTGCGGTCACGGGCCGTGCACGTGGACGAGTTGCGGCTGCGGTGCGGGGTCTCCGGCCGGCTGATCGCCCACCTGCCGATCGATGCCGGTTTCCAGCAGCGGTTCGGCACGTACGCGGTGGTGCACCGCAACGACGTGCTCACGCCGTTGCTCGACGCGTGCCAGAACGACGAGCGCATCGATCTGCGGGTGAACAGCGGCGTGGAGGGCTACGCGCAGGACGCTGACGGCGTCACGGCGGTGCTGCGGTCGGGCGAGGTCGTGCGCGGGTCGGCGATGGTCGGCGCGGACGGGTTGCGGTCGGCGGTGCGGCGGCAGCTCGTGGGCGACGGGGATCCGCAGGTGTCCGGGCACACCACCTTTCGCGCGGTCATTCCCGCCAAGGACGTGCCGCGCGACCTCAAGGAGAACGTCGTCACGCTGTGGGCCGGGCCGCGCTACCACGTGGTCTGGTACGTCATCGCCGGTGGGCGGTACGTGAACCTCGTGGCCACGACCGACAACGGGGCCGCCGAGCCCATGACCGGCAAGCCCGTCGAGCACGCCGACGTCGTGCGGCACTTCCGGCCGTTGTGCGACGACGCCGCGCGGATCATGGAGCTGGCCGGCGAGTGGCGGGCGTGGGTGTTGTGCGACCGGGCGCCGATCACGAACTGGCAGGACTCACGGGTCGTGCTGCTCGGCGACGCGGCCCATCCCGTGCTGCAGTACGCCGCTCAGGGGGCCTGCCAGGCGTTGGAGGACGCCGTGTGCCTCTCGTCGGTGTTCGACCCGCGTGACGTGGTCGGCTCTTTTGCGCGTTATGTCGCTATGCGCTGTGCGCGGACCGCGCGCGTCCACCACGCCTCACGGTCAATGGGGCGGGAGGTCTACCACCCGGCCGGTGACGCCGCCGCGGCCCGTGACGCGATGTTCGCCTCGTGGACCACGACCGACCTGCACGAACGGCTGGAGTGGCTGTACGGCTAGGAGGGCAGCTCGATCGTGACCGGGAACGGCCGCCCGAACGTCAGCACGCCGTTCTCGCTGCGCGCGATCTCGACGTACTTCCCCTCTTCCCCGAGTTCGAGCAGCGTCGCCTTGGGGACGTCCGTGGCCGGATCGATCATCAGGTAGTAGGACACACCGGCTTCGGCATAAACCTGGCGCTTCACCACCAGGTCCTTCACCTTGGTGCTCCGGGAGATCACCTCGCCGATGAGGAGCACGTCCGCCGCCGGCACGGTCAGGCCCTTGGCCCCTCTGCGCTTCAGCACGGTGAAGTCCGGGATGAACAGCCGATCGCCGTCGAACTGGACGTTGAGCTCGATCGTGGTCTCGAACTCCTTCGGACACGCTCCACGCAACGCGTACGACGCCTCGAACACCAGACGCTGGTGCACGGCGGTCCCCAGCGGGCTCACGTAAAGCATCCCGTCAACGAGCTCGATGCGCTGACTGTTGTCCTCCGGCAACGCGAGGACGTCTTCGAGCGTCCAGGGTCCCTCGTGGTTGGGCAGCAGGTAGTCCGGCTTGGCTTCAGCTGCTGGAGCCGCCACTGAACATCACCTCCGAAAACCGCCCGGCGAGTACCAGTGTGGCACGCCGGGCGGACAGCTGGCTCGTGCATAGCGCCACGATCGCAGGTCAGACCGGCGCTCCAACCAGGTTTCGCCCCCTATCGGCCCCAAGTTCACTCGATCAGGTGTTCGAATCTGTGTCATCCTCTTGGAGGAGCTGCAAGACAGCGAAAAGCCGCCCGGCCCGAAGGCCGAGCGGCTCCCGAAGACCCCGTCAGACCGTGGCGGCCGCCGACCGCACGCCCTTGGCCAGATCAGCGGTCAGCGCGCGCACCGCCGCGTCACCACCCTCGACCACAGCCGACACGAAAGCGGAACCGACGATGACACCGTCCGCGAACCCGGCGATCTCCGCAGCCTGCGCACCGGACTTCACGCCCAGACCGACACCCACCGGGATCGACGAGTGCGCACGCACCCGCGCGACCAGCTCGGGCGCGGCGGACGACACCACGTCACGGGCACCAGTGACACCCATGACGGCCGTCGCGTACAGGAAGCCGGACGACGCGCGAGCGGTCATCTCGATGCGGTCCTCGGTCGACGACGGCGCCACCAGGAAGACCCGGTCCAGTCCGTGCGCCTCGGAGGCGGCCATCCAGTCGGCGGCCTCGTCCGGCACCAGGTCGGGCGTGATGAGACCCAGCCCACCGGCGGCCGCGAGGTCGCGGGCGAACGCGTCCACGCCGTACTTCAGCACGGGGTTCCAGTAGGTCATCACGACCGCGCGGCCGCCGGCGTCGGCCACGGCGGAGACCACGTCGAACACGTCGCGCACCCGGAACCCGGCGGCCAGCGCCTGCTCGGCGGCGGCCTGGATCGTCGGGCCGTCCATCACGGGGTCGGAGTACGGCAGACCGACCTCGATCAGGTCGCAGCCGGACTCGACCATCGAGCGGAGGTAGGACTTGGAGCCCTGAACCGTCGGGAAACCCGCCGGCAGGTACCCGACCAGCGCGGCCCGCGACTCGGCCTTGGCCGCGGCAAACACGTCAGACACCAGCGACATCAGGCCTGTCCCCCGTCAGCGAGGCCGAAGTACTTCACGGCCGTGTCCATGTCCTTGTCCCCACGACCGGAGAGGTTCACCACGAGCAAACCGTCCGGGCCCAGCGACGGCCCGAGCTTCAACGCGCCCGCGAGGGCGTGCGACGACTCGATCGCCGGGATGATGCCCTCGGTCCGCGACAGCAGCGCGAACGCCTCCATGGCCTCGGCGTCGGTCACCGGGAAGTACTCGGCCCGGCCGATGTCCTTCAGGTGCGAGTGCTCAGGGCCGACACCGGGGTAGTCGAGACCGGCGGAGATCGAGTGCGCCTCGGTGATCTGGCCGTCCTCGTCCTGCATGACGTACGACATCGCGCCGTGCAACGAGCCGGGCGTGCCGGCGGTCAGCGTCGCGCCGTGGCTGCCGGTCTCCACACCGGCACCACCGGGCTCGACACCGACCAGGCGCACGTCCGGGTCGTCGATGAACCCGTGGAAGATGCCGATGGCGTTCGACCCGCCACCGACGCACGCGACGACGGCGTCGGGCAGCCGGCCGGCCTTCTCCAGGATCTGCTCGCGCGCCTCGATGCCGATGATCCGGTGGAAGTCGCGGACCAGCAGCGGGAACGGGTGCGGGCCCGCGGCCGTGCCGAGCAGGTAGTGCGTCTCGTCGACGTTGGTGACCCAGTCGCGCAACGCCTCGTTGATCGCGTCCTTGAGCGTGCGCGAGCCGGACTTCACCGGGATGACCTCGGCGCCGAGCAGCCGCATGCGGGCGACGTTCAGCGCCTGCCGCTCGGTGTCGACCTCGCCCATGTAGACGACGCAGTCGAGGCCGAGCAGCGCGCAGGCCGTCGCGGTCGCCACGCCGTGCTGGCCGGCACCGGTCTCCGCGATCACGCGCTTCTTGCCCATGCGCTTGGTCAGCAGCGCCTGACCCAGCACGTTGTTGATCTTGTGTGAACCGGTGTGGTTCAGGTCCTCGCGCTTGAGGAAGACCCGCGTTCCGGCGTGCTCACCGAACTTCGGCGCCTCGGTCAGCAGCGACGGACGGCCGGCGAAGTCCTTCAGCAGGCGCTGGAACTCGTTCACGAAGTCCGGGTCGAGGCGCGCCTTGTCGTACTCCGCGGCCAGCTCGTCGACCGCCGCGATCAGGGCCTCCGGGACGAACCGCCCACCCCACGGGCCGAAGTGGCCACGCTCGTCGGGATCGTGCGGCGTGGGCGTGAACTGGCCCATCGGGTAACTCCTCTAACGCAGTTATCGATGATGCTTCATCGACTGGGCCGCGGGCACGCGGGATGCGACCCGGCGGTCACGAGCTTGTTCACGGCGGCCTTGGGGTCGCCGCTGGTCACCAGGCTTTCGCCGACGAGCACCGCGTCGGCGCCCGCTCCGGCGTAGGCCATCAGGTCGCCGGGCCCGGTCACGCCCGACTCGGCGATCTTGACCGTCTCGAAGGGTAGTCCGGGAGCGATCCGACCGAAAACGTCTTTGTCGACCTCCAGCGTGTGGAGGTTGCGGGCGTTGACGCCGATGACCGACGCGCCGGCCTCAAGAGCGCGGTCGGCCTCCTCGGCCGTGTGCACCTCGACGAGCGCGGTCATGCCGAGCGACTCGACCCGGTCGAGCAGCGACACCAGCGCGTTCTGCTCCAGCGCCGCCACGATCAGCAGCACCAGGTCCGCACCGTGCATGCGCGCCTCGTGCACCTGGTACGGCGACACGATGAAGTCCTTGCGCAGCACGGGAATCTTCACCGCCCGGCGCACCGCGTCGAGGTCGGCGAGCGACCCGCCGAACCGCCGCTGCTCGGTCAGCACGCTCACGACCGACGCGCCGCCCGCCTCGTAGGCGGACGCGAGCTCGGCCGGCTCGGGGATCTCCGCCAGCGCGCCCTTGGAGGGGCTGCGGCGCTTGACCTCGGCGATGACACCCACGTTCGGACCGCGCAGCACTGACATCACGTCGAGCGGCGGGGCTGCCTTGGCCGCGCGCTCCTTGACGACGTCGAAGGACAACTGAGCCTCGCGAGCGGCGAGATCCTCACGCACACCTTCGAGGATCGACTCGAGAACCGTCACAGTCTTGCTCCCCTTCCCGCTACGGGGATGCTAACCCCGGCGGAGTAACGCCCCAGCCACCGGGGGTTCAGTGTCCACGCAGCTAACCGAGGTTGTGCACGTGCCACATGCGTGAACGCAGATGGATGATCTTCACTCGTTCGAGGAAGGCCCGCCGGGGGTCTTATCGTCGGTTGGATCATCTCCGCGCTCCAGTGCGCGCCACAGGTCGGCCTCGGGGTCGTGCGCGCGGGTCTTCTGCCCGCCCACCCCGATCTTCGGCATCCGGCCCCCGAGCGCTACCTGAAGCACGCCGGAGGCCACCACGAGCACACCGCCCGCGATCGCGAGCCAGTGGCCGGTGAACGCCGCCGCGACGCCCACGACCACCAGCAACACGCCGAGGATCCGGCGCGCCACGCCGCTGAGCGCCACCGCCGCCGCGACGGAGGCCAGGCTCAGCAGCGCCAACGGCACGGAACCCGCACCCCAGAAGGCACCCGCCGCACCCACGAGCAGGAGTGCGGCGATCCACAGTGGACTAGCTTTCAACTGCGGGCCGCATCGTCTGGGCCGTGGCGATCGCGGCCAGCACCGCGCCCGCCTTGTTCAGGCACTCGTTGTCCTCGGCCTGCGGGTCCGAGTCCGCCACGATGCCGCCGCCGGCCTGCACGTAGGCCACCCCACCGCGCACGAGAGCGGTGCGGATGGCGATGGCGGTGTCCGCGTCCCCGGCGAAGTCGAAATAGCCCACAACGCCGCCGTAGAGGCCGCGACGGGTGGGTTCCAGCTCCTCGATGAGCTCCATCGCGCGCGGCTTCGGCGCACCGGACAGCGTGCCGGCCGGGAAGCAGGCCGCGACCGCGTCGTAGGCGGTCTTGCCCTCGGCCAGCTCACCGGTCACGGTCGACACGATGTGCATGACGTGGCTGTACCGCTCGACCTTGAAGAAGTCGACGACGTGCACCGAACCCGGCTTGCAGACGCGGCCCAGGTCGTTGCGGCCGAGGTCGACGAGCATCAGGTGCTCGGCTCGCTCCTTGTGGTCGGCGAGGAGGTCCTTCTCCAGCAGCGCGTCCTCCTCCGGGTCCTCGCTGCGCCAGCGGGTGCCCGCGATCGGGTGCGTGGTCGCCTTGCCGTCGCGCACCGTGACCAGCGACTCGGGGCTGGAGCCCACGATGTCGAAGCCGTCGAGGCGCAACAGGTACATGTACGGGCTGGGGTTCGTCGCGCGCAGCACCCGGTAGATGTCCAGCGCGTCGGCGTCCGTCTCGATCTCGAACCGCTGCGACACGACGACCTGGAACGCCTCGCCCGCCCGGATGGCCTCCTTGGCCTTCTCGACGGCCGCGAAGTGCTCGGCCTGCGAACGCCGGCGCCGGAACTCGGGCTTCGGCCTGCTGAACACGGCGGCGGTCGGCGGCGCGGGCGTGTGCAGCGCGACCGTCATCTCGTCGAGGCGCCGCACCGCGTCGTCGTACGCGGCGTCGACGCGTTCCGGCGAGTTGTCCCAGTTGATCGCGTTGGCGATGAGCGTGACGGTGCCCTCGTGGTGGTCGAGCGCGGCCAGGTCGGTCGCGAGCAGCATGACCAGCTCGGGGATCTTCAGGTCGTCCTCGGCGATGACCGGCAGCCGCTCCAGCCGCCGCACCGCGTCGTAGCCGATGTAGCCGACCATGCCACCGGTCAACGGCGGCAGACCGGGCAGCGGGTCGGTGCGCAGCACCTCGACGGTCTCGCGCAGGGCCTGCAGCGGGTCGCCGCCGTCCGGCAGGCCGACGGGCCGCGTGCCCGTCCAGTACGCCTCACCGCCGGTCGCCGTCAGCGCCGCCGAGGAGCGCACGCCGATGAACGACCAGCGCGACCACGACCGCCCGTTCTCCGCCGACTCGAACAGGAACGTGCCGGGCCGGTCCGCCGCCAGCTTGCGGTAGAGACCGACCGGCGTCTCCGCGTCCGCCAGCAACCTGCGCACCACCGGAATCACCCGGCGGTTGACGGCCAGCTCGCGGAAGTCCTCGCGCGTTGGGCTCACGGCCCCCAGACCAGCGGCGGCCACAGCCCCGATGACGCTCACCATGAGGACAATTGTTGCATAAATTCAACATCTGTTGAACTATGACCCGTGTGGAGCAAGTGAACCAGAAACGTCGTGGCCGCCGAGCCGCGGGCGAGGACACCAGAGCCGCGCTGATCGCCGCGGCACGCGAGACGTTCGTCGAGAAGGGCTACGACGGCGCGACGGTCCGCGCGATCGCCGCCAGGGCCGGCGTGGACGCCGCGATGGTCAACCACTGGTTCGGCGGCAAGGAGGGCCTGTTCGCCCAAGCCGTGCTGCAGCTCCCGTTCGACCCGTCCGAGATCCTCAAACGCCTGCTGGACGGCCCGGTGGAAGAGGCGGGCGAGCGCATCATCCGCAACTTCGTGACCATCTGGGACGCGACCGGCGGCGGCACGTTCGCCGCGCTGATCCGCAGCGTCACGAGCCACCAGGAGGTCGCGAACGCGCTGAAGTCGTTCTTCGTCAACGCGATCTTCAAGAACCTGCTGGCCGAGATCGGCGCCGAGCAGCGCGAACTGCGCGCGACCCTGTGCGCCACCCAGATGGTCGGGCTCGGGATCGTCCGCTACGTGGTCCACTTCGAACCGCTGGCGTCGGCCGACCTCGACACCGTGGTCAGGGCGGTGGCGCCGAACATGCAGCGCTACCTGACCGGCGACCTGAGCTAGGGCGCGAGCAGCACCGTCGCGTCGAAGCACGTGCGGTCACCCGTGTGGCAGGCCGCGCCCACCTGGTCGACGGTGAGCAGCAACGTGTCGCCGTCGCAGTCGAGCCGCACCTCGTGCACGTACTGCGTGTGCCCGGACGTCTCGCCCTTCACCCACAGCTGCTGCCGGCTGCGCGAGTAGTAGGTGGCGCGGCGGGTGGTCAACGTGCGGTGCAGCGCCTCGTCGTCCATCCACGCCACCATGAGCACTTCGCCGGTGCCACGCTGCTGGGCGACGGCGCAGACCAGGCCGTCCGCCGTGCGCTTGAGCCGGGCGGAGACGGCGGGATCGAGCGGGCTGCTCAACGGGGTCCTCCCAGGTGTTCGCGAGCGGGTCCGGTGTTGAGCAGGACCACTCCGTAGATGTGCACGGCGGACAGCACGCCGGACGCGACGCGCGCCCACGACGGGCCGTCGGCCAGGACGATCACGAGGTGCAGCAGTGCGACGAGGATGAACACGACCATCGCCGGGTAGTGCATGAACCGCAGCCGCAACCACAACGCCGCCGCCACCGGCAGTTCGACGACGGCGACGAACGACGGCAGCTTCAGCACGGCGACGTCGCCGGTCGCGCGCCACAGCACGAGTCCGACCGCGAAGAACACCGCTGCGCCACCGAGCGCCACCGCCGAGGCCACCCGCACCTCGACCGGTGTCATCGCACCACGACGCCCGCCTGGCGCAGGCCGTCCTTGACCTCACCGATGCGCAGCTGTCCGAAGTGGAACACGCTGGCCGCGAGCACGGCGTCGGCACCGGCGGCGACGGCGGGCGGGAAGTGGTCGACCGCGCCCGCGCCACCGCTGGCGATCAGCGGCACGTCGACCTCGCGGCGGACCAGCTCGATCAGTTCGAGGTCGAACCCGGCCTTGGTGCCGTCGGCGTCCATCGAGTTCAACAGGATCTCGCCGACGCCCAGCTCCTGACCGCGCGCCGCCCACTCCACGGCGTCGATGCCGGTGCCGTTGCGGCCGCCGTGCGTCGTGACCTCGAACCCGGTGCCGCCGGGCACGCGCCGCGCGTCGACGGACAGCACGATGCACTGCGCGCCGTACCGCTCCGAACACTCGCGCAGCAGTTCGGGCCGGGCGATGGCGGCGGTGTTGAGGCTGACCTTGTCCGCGCCCGCGCGCAGCAGCTTGTTCACGTCCTCGGGGCTGCGCACGCCGCCACCGACCGTGAGCGGGATGAACACCTGCTCGGCCGTGCGCCGGACGACGTCGTACGTCGTCTCGCGGTCGCCGCTGGACGCCGTCACGTCGAGGAACGTCAGCTCGTCGGCACCCTCGGCGTCGTAGGCCCTGGCCAGCTCGACGGGATCGCCCGCGTCGACGAGGTTGGTGAAGTTGACGCCCTTCACCACCCGGCCCCGGTCGACGTCGAGACAGGGGATGACGCGAACAGCCACTGACATGCGCGAAAGCCTACAAGCCGCCCTTCCGGGACTACGCTGCGACACCATGATCACCGAACTGGGCCGCGGCGACTACCTGCTGCTGACGACGTTCCGCAAGGACGGCACCCCGGTGCCCACTCCGGTCTGGGTCGCTCCCGGCGACACCGACGACGTGATCTACGCCTGGAGCGCCAAGGAGACCGGCAAGGTCAAGCGGATCCGGCGCAGCGGCGACGTGGAGGTCGGGCCGTGCGACTTCCGCGGCAACCCCAAGGGCGAGTCGGTCAGGGCACGCGCGAGGCTGCTCGACGACAACGCGAGCGACGACGTCCGTGCGCGCATCGTGAAGAAGTACGGCTTCATGGGCTGGTTGACCATGACGGGCAGCAAGCTGCGCCGCGGCCGCACGGGCACGATCGGCATCGAGATCACTCCGGCGAGCTGAACAGTCAACGTGGCGTCAACGTTGATTCGACGGATCAACATTGACTTAACGTTGACGTCGTCGGATCAACGTTGAGCAGACCGGGTCAACGTGTACTCGGCTGCGTGTTCACTCAGTTCCGCCCAGCTGACAACGTTGTCGTCTCACCTTGAGTGCCCGCGTCAACGTTGATCTGGCTCGTCAATGTTGACTGAATGTTGACCGTCAACCCGAGGTTGACCCACTCCTCATCGTCAACCTAAAGTTGACGCATGATCCAGTTGACCGACCTCATCGTCGCGGTGGCGAGGGAGGCCGACGAGGCACTGCCGCGCCTGGCGAAGGCGGTGGAGATGAGCGGTCAGCTCAACGAGCTCGGCGACCACCTCATCGGCCACTTCGTCGACGAGGCACGGCGCGGCGGCGCGAGCTGGTCGGAGATCGGCGAGAGCCTGGGCGTCTCGAAGCAGGCCGCGCAGAAGCGGTTCGTGCCCAAGGAGTCGCCGGAGCTCACCAAGCCGTCGATGGAGCGCTACACCCAGCGCTCCCGCCGGGTCATCGCCCTGGCACGGCACCACGCGCGGTTCAGCGAGCGCATCGGCACCGAGCACCTGCTGCTCGGCCTGCTGGACGAGTCCGGCGGGCTCGCCGCCAAGACCATCGCGAAGCTGGAGTCCGGCGACGGCAGCACCCGCATCGCGGTCCTGCACCGGCTCGACAACGAGGCCAAGCAGCGGCCCGAGAAGCAGCCGTACACGACGCACTGCAAGAAGGCGCTCGAACTGGCCGTCCGCGAGGCGTTGCGGATGGGCCACATGTTCATCGGCACCGAGCACATCCTGCTCGGCGTGCTGCTCGAACGGGACGGGACCGCGGCCGACGTGCTGCACTCCACCGGAGTCACGCACGCGGCCGCGGCCGCTCACGTCGAGAACGTGGTCAACGGACCGCAGCGAGTGCTTCCGGGAGCGTGAAAGCACCGGCGTACAGGGCCTTGCCGATGATCGAGCCCTCCACGCCGTCGCGCGACAGCTTCGCCAGCGCGACCAGGTCGTCCACAGTGGACACACCGCCGGAGGCGATGACGGGGGCGTCGGTGCGGGCGCAGACCTCGCTCAGCAGCTCCAGGTTCGGGCCGGTGAGCGTGCCGTCCTTCGACACGTCCGTCACGACGTAACGCGCGCAGCCGTCGCGGTCGAGCCGGTCGAGGACCTCCCAGAGGTCACCGCCGTCCGACGTCCAGCCGCGGCCCTTCACCCGGTGGCCCTGCTCGGTGATGCGGACGTCCAGGCCCACGGCGATCTTCTCGCCGTGCGCCGCGATCGCCTTCGCGCACCACTCCGGGTTCTCCAGCGCGGCGGTGCCCAGGTTCACGCGGGCACATCCGGTGGCCAGCGCGGCCTCCAGCGACGCGTCGTCGCGGATGCCGCCGGACAGCTCGACCTGCACGTCCAGCTCGCCGACGACGCGGGCGATCAGCTCGCGGTTCGAGCCGCGGCCGAACGCCGCGTCGAGGTCGACCAGATGAATCCACTCAGCCCCGTCGCGCTGCCACTGCAGCGCCGCGTCGAGCGGCTCGCCGTAGTTCGTCTCGGTACCGGCTTCGCCCTGCACGAGGCGGACAGCCTTGCCATCAGCCACGTCAACAGCGGGGAGGAGTGTGAACGTCACCCACCCAGCCTAGCGTCCCCCAGCACGAGCGCGGCCACGCGCTCCTGGGCGTCCGCGGTGCGCGCGAAACCGGGCGCGACGGGCGTGACCAGGAACCCGGCGAACCTCGGGTGCTGCCGCGCGAGCGCGAGATGCAGGTACTGCCTGCTCGCGAGAGCGTCGTCCGTCCGGTCCGCGCACGGTGCCTGCGGCGACCCCTCCGGCAGCAGGAAGAGCTCCTTGCCCGGTGCGCGTTGCTCCAGCTTGACCATCGTGGCTTCGATCTCGTCGTAGCCACCGCAGTGGTCGTCCAAGCCGACCCAGTCGACCTCGGACGGCACCGCGAACGTGTCGTCGATCGCGGAACCAGGCGCGGCGAACAGGATCTTCTTGCCGGGGAACCGCTTCCTCATCTCGCGCGCGGTGCCGGCGTCGGAGACCGCGAACCCGTCGGCTCCGCGCTGCTCCGCGCCCGGCTCGACCAGGGTGAGGTTGCTGTGCCCGCGCACGTCCTGGGCGCGGGCGCCGAGGTAGCCGTAGAAGCGCAGTGCGGAACCGGGCGGCTTGCGCAGGTCGCCGGAGTCGAGCGCCGCGATCCGCAGGTCGTCGACGAGGCTCGCGGCCGCGGGGCTGCCGGCGCCGAGGTAGACCCACAGCCTGCCGGTCGGCACCGCGGTGCCGAGCGTGATCTTCCGCTGCTCGCCGTCGACCGCGAGGTCGAGCGCGGTGCCGGCGAGCCGCAGCGTGACGCCGAACGTGGCGCGTGGCCTGACCGACGAGCGGACCACCGGCCGGCCCGGCTGCGAGATCTCCACGCTTCCGTTGGGGCGCAACCGGAAACCAAGATCTATGTCCTGACTGGACGGGTCACCGGTGCTGTTCGCCGACCGGGCGAGCACGATCGACGACCACCCGTCCGCGGCCGGGGTGAGCTTCGCCGAGAGCGTCGAACCGGTCGAGGGCGCGTCGAGGCGCACGGCTGTCCGGGTGCCGCGCAACGACAGCACCCCGGGCTGCCTCGGGTCGTTGACGTGCACGGACTCGCCCGCGACCAGGCTGTACGTGACGGCACCGGTGCCCTGGCGCTGCTTGAGGTTGTCGTTCAGGCCGTGCGTCAGCTCCGTGTGGACGGCACCGTCGAAGTTGTCCTGGAACGGTGCCGGCGCGGCGTCTGCCACACCGGGCACGGCCGTCAGCGCGGCTACCGCCAGCAGTCGGATGATCACGACAAGGTAGTCAACCAGTTCCGCAGCAGCTGCGCTCCGGCGTCACCCGATTTCTCCGGGTGGAACTGGGTCGCGGACAGCGGGCCGTTCTCGACCGCCGCGACGAACTCGTCACCGGCGTGGTCGGCCCACGTGACCAGCGGCGCCTTGATGTGGTCGGCCGGCTCCAGCTCCCACTTGCGCACGCCGTAGGAGTGCACGAAGTAGAACCGGGTGTCCTCGTCGAGTCCCGCGAAGAGCTGCGAGCCCTCCGGTGTGCGGACGGTGTTCCAGCCCATGTGCGGCACGATCGGCGCTTCGAGCCGCTCGACCGTGCCCGGCCACTCGCCGCAGCCCTCGGTCAGCACGCCGTGCTCGATGCCGCGCTCGAACAGGATCTGCATGCCCACGCAGATGCCGAGCACGGGACGGCCACCGGCGAGGCGCTCGCCGATGATCCGGGCGCCGCGCACCGAGTTCAGGCCCTCCATGCACGCGGCGTAGGCGCCGACACCGGGGACGACCAGGCCGTCGGCCTCGCGCGCCGCCTTCGGGTCCGCCGTCACCTCGACATGGGCGCCGACCCGCTGAAGCGCGCGCTCGGCCGAGCGCAGGTTGCCGGAGCCATAGTCAAGTACGACGACACGTGCCACGACCACCAGGTTAGTCGGTGGGGGCGGCACCCTGCGTAACCGGGATGACCGGCAACACGGTGTTGATCGGTTTGCGGGCGACCGCGCCCTTGCGCACGACCCCGGCCAGGCCGAAGAAGGACAGCATGAGCACCACCACGACGAACTTCACCCACACCGGCGTGGGCAGTGCGAACAGGAGGAACACCGCCACGAGGCAGAACAGGAGCTGCGCGCGCCCGAACCACGACGGCAGCCCCGGTGGCGCGAGCGTCTCCAGCCACTGGTCCGCCCTGCCCTGCTCCACGAGCCCGGCGACCTGGGCCACGTCCGGCAGCCCGAGCGCGGTGAACAGCTTCGGCACCACGGCGGCACCGTCGTGGTGGGCACGCAGCAGGTCCGCCACCGCGTTCAGGTCGGCCTGCGGCGCGGCCTTGGCGAACCGTTCGACGTAGGTGGCCTGTGCCGTGTCGCGGTCGCGGAAGTCGGAGAACTTGCCGAACACGCGCTGGTACCACCGGCCGACCGGACCGTGCCGGTTCGCCTCGGTGCTGAGGTGCTGCACCTGAGCCGCCGAACCCCAGGACCACCCGAGTGAGACCCGCGCGACCGCCGGGTAGACGATCGCCGAGTCGGAGTTCCAGACCGCCGCCACCGCACGGGTACCCGTGATCCGGCACGCCCTCGCCACCGCACCCAGGGCGTCGAGCTGCCTGGACCGCGGGGAGAACAGCAGCACCGTGCCGGACTGCACCGGGATGAGCGCCGCGGGACCGATGCTGGCGTCGTGCATGGACTTCTGCAGCTCGGCGGCGTTCGACGGGGTCCAGATCAGCATTCTCACGCGCGACATCATTCCTTGTCGGCCGGCCAGGTCCAGGCCGACATGCCAGGAACACCGCGCTCGCGCGCTTGGCGTCCACACGAGAGAGGACGCACGACCAGGCATCGTGCCTGATCGTGCGCCGACTTCATCCTCAAACGGCGCGAGAAGGCGCGCCGGTCCAGTCATCCCCCATGACTGCGAACATGTTTCTTCACCCCCTGAAGAAACTCCGCACAGCGCTCCCCAGTCCGACCACGTCGAGATCATGAGCGGCGTCGTGGTCCTCGGCCGTGCCGTAGTTGCGGAGCTCTGCGTGTCGTTTGACGCCTATACAACGCACACGGTGCGGAATTAGTTGCAACGCTTCGGAAATCAGATGAGCTGAAGTTCCCTCGAGGTACGGCTCGACCACCATGACGTCGGCGTGGTCGGTCTCTTGCACCGCCGCGAGCAGTCCGTCCGAGTCGAACGGTCGGACCGTGGCCGCGTACAACACCGTGACGTCGGCGTTTTCCGAGTCGACCGCCTTCAGCACCCGGTCGAGCATCGGTCCGACGGCGAGCACCACACCGCGTTTTCCGTGACGCAGCGCGGTGAATCCCTCACCCACCGGATACGCCTGCGAGTTCTCGTGCAGCGAAAGCCTGACGTAGACCCGGTTGTCGTCCTTGAGCGCCTGCCGCAGCAACGGCGTGACCTCGTCCGGATGGCCGGGCACGTGCACAGTCCAGCCGGGCAGCGTGTCGAACAACGCCACGTCGCCCGGCGACTGGTGCGTGCGTCCCCACACCGGGTCGTCATAGGACGCGCCGATGCTCACGAACACCGCGCCGACGTCCTGATGGCCGATGTCGAGCTTGATCTGCTCGTACGGCCGTTCAACGAGAAACGGCGCGTAGCTGTGCACCACCGGCCGCAGCCCGGTTAGCGCCAGACCGCCCGCGACACCGACCATGGTCTGTTCGCGGATCCCCACGTCCACCACGCGTTCGCGGTCCTGCGGGAACTCGCTGCTGGAGATCACCGCGGTGACCACGGCGACCCGCGGGTCGTTGTCCAGCTCCTCGTTGACGGTCTTGATGAACGCCTGGCGCATCGTCGTCATCAGCGGCTCTTCTCGATCTTGGCGACCACCGCGTGCGGGCGGTCGTGCGGCGCGGTCAGTGCGGTGTGGATGGCCTCGTGGTCACGACCGTCGATCTCGGCGGTCTGCCAGCCCTCGACGGCGAACCGCCGCGCGATGCCACCGGGCCACCCGTGCATGGCGGACTGGTTGTCGATGACGATCGCGGTGAGGTTCGCGACGCCCAGCCGAGCCGCCACCGCGATCGCCTCGTGGTTGCTGCCCTCGTCCAGCTCACCGTCGCCGACCAGCACGAACGTCCGCCCCGGGCTCTTGCGGATCCGCTGCCCGATCGCCGTGCCCACCGCGATCGGCAGCCCGTGCCCGAGTGAGCCGCTGCTGATCTCCACGCCTGGGACGAGCACCCGGTCGGGGTGCTGGCCGAGCGGGCTGTCCCACGACGTCCAGTCGTCCAAAGTGGACTCGTCGATGAACCCCTTCTCCGCCAGGACCGCGTAGTACGCCATCGGCCCGTGCCCCTTGGAGAGCAGGAACCGGTCGCGGTCGGGGTCGTCGGCGGTGGCGGGCGTGACGTTGAGAACGCGGTCGTAGAGGACCCAGAGCACGTCGATCGTGGAGGCCGCCGCCCACTCGTGCTTCTCGTCCCCGGTCATCCTGGCGAAGAGCTCCGGTATCCGTTGCATGCCACCAACTGTTCAACCTCGACCAAGCTGGAGGTCAAGCGGCTACCATGATCCGGTGAGCAAGTTGCCGGAAATGCTGACCATCGGCCAGGTCGCCGAGCGCAGCGGCGTCCCCCACACCGCGCTGCGCTTCTACGAGGACCGCGGCCTCATCGCGTCCGTCCGCACCGCGGGCAACCAGCGCCGCTACCAGCGCTCGGTGCTGCGCCGCCTCGCCTTCATCCGCACCGCGCAACGCGTGGGCCTCACCCTGGAGGACGTCCGCGACGCGCTCGCCCAGCTGCCGGACAACCGCACGCCGACCAAGTCCGACTGGGAACGCCTCTCCCGTTCCTGGAAGACCGAGCTCGACGCCCGCATCGACGCCCTGTACCGGTTGCGCGACCGGCTGACCGGCTGCATCGGGTGCGGCTGCCTGTCGCTGCGCAGCTGCGCCCTGCAGAACATCGACGACGAGCAGGCGTCACACGGCCCCGGCGCGCCCCGCCTCAAGCCCGTCCTCGAAGGCGGCACCCGTTAGCCACCCCCGCACGGCCGCGAGATAACCGTCGGGGTCGTCGACGTGCAGCATGTGTCCCGCCTCCTCCAGCACGACGGCTCGGGCCCGCGGGATCAGCGCCAGCGTCGGCTCCACCAGGCCGACCGGGAACGTCATGTCCTGTCGTCCGTGCAACAGGAGCACCGGGATGCCCAGCTCCGCGATCCGTTGCGCCGCGTCGGGGAGCCGCACCGGGGCGAGGGTGCCGGCGAGGAACGGCCGCACCCACTCGGCACCGAACCGGACCTCCTCCAGCCGCCGCAGGTAACCGGGCATCGCCCCGGCACGCCGGATGTTGGCGGGCGCGGCCGCGAACGCCTCCGCGCGCACGCACTCCTCCGGCGACAGGTCCTGCCGCTGCCAGGGATCTTCCTGACGCGCCAGGACCGCGTCCCGTTCGGCCCATCCGGCGAAGGCGTCCGGCGGCACCGGCAGCACGCTGCTGCCCGAGACGATCAGGCTGCGCACCCGTTCCGGATGACTGATCGCGAGCCGCTGCGCCACCGTTCCGCCGTACGAGTGCCCCAGCACGTCCGCGCGCTCGACGCCGAACGCGTCCAGCACCCGCACCAGATCCCGCACCACGTCGTCCGGGTGGTACTCCCGCACCCGCTCCGACCTGCCGCACCCGCGCAGGTCCGGCAGGAGCAGCCGGCGGTCCAGCCGTTCCAGCGGGTCGCGCAGATAGCTGTGGTCCCAGTCGGGCCCACCGTGGATCGCGAGCAACGCCCGCTCGTCGCTCCCCTCCTGCCACGCCACGAAGATCTCGGCCTCACCCGGCACCCGCCGCTCTCGCCACACGGGGTCCATCGAACCGCAAAACCGGTGGACGCGCCGTGGTTTCCTGTGAGCGATGGAAGAAGACAGAATGATCCGCCTCTCGAAGCGGATGTCCAAGGCGCTGCGGCACAAGCCGGAGCGCGTCGGTCTCACCCTCGACCCCGCGGGCTGGGTGCCGGTGACCGACCTGCTGACCGCCCTCGGCATCACCGAGGCCGAGCTGCGCGAGGTCGTCGACAGGAACGACAAGAAGCGCTTCACGATCGACGGCGACCGCATCCGCGCCAACCAGGGCCACAGCGTCGAGGTGGACCTCGGCCTGCCGGCCGCGATCCCGCCGGACACGTTGTTCCACGGCACGGTCGCGCAGTTCCTCGACGACATCATGCGCGACGGCCTGCGCCCGATGTCACGCCACGACGTGCACCTCTCGCCCGACCGGGAGACGGCGCGCCGGGTGGGTGCGCGGCGTGGGCGGCCAGTGATCCTCACGGTGGACGCCAAGGCGATGAGCGATGCCGGGCACGAGTTCCGGCTCAGCGCCAACGGTGTCTGGCTGACCGGCCACGTCCCGGCCCGCTACCTTGACGCATCGTGAAGAAGATCGTCGAGGCCGGCTACGACGCGATAGCCGAGCACTACCTCTCCTGGTCCGCCCAGATCGCCGACGACCCGCGCCTGCGCTACCTCGAAGACTTCGACGGCCGCCTCGGCGACAACGCCCAGGTCCTCGAGCTCGGCTGCGGCGCGGGCATCCCGGTCGCGAGGAAGCTCGCCGAACGCCACGACGTCCTCGGCATCGACCTGTCGCAGCAGCAGATCGAGCTCGCCAGGGCCAACGTGCCCGGCGCGCGGTTCGAGAAGGCCGACATGACGCAGCTCGACTTCCCGGACGGCACGTTCGACGGCATCGCCGCGTTCTACTCGATCCTGCACGTCCCCCGCGCCGAACAACCCGGCCTCATCGCGAAGATCGCGCGGTGGCTCAAGCCCGGCGGGTTCTTCCTGGCCTCGCTCGGCACCGGGACGCCGGACGTCACCGAGACCTGGCTCGGCGTCGAGATGTTCTTCGGCAGCCACACCCCCGAGAAGAACCGCGAGCTGCTGGCCGGCCATCTGGAGATCGTCACCGACGACCTCGTGACCATGCACGAGCCGGACCCGGCCACGTTCCACTGGGTGCTCACCCGCAGGTGAGGTCCGCGGGCGGCTCCGTGCCGACGAACCGCCGCCACTCCGCGGAAGTCAGGGCACGGCCGGCGGACGCGCAGGCCGTGCGCACCCAGTCGTCCTCCGCCAGGTCCCACCGGAACAGCGGCAGGTCCGACACCGCGGTGACGACGGTCCGGTCGTCCGCGAACGCCATGCCCGCCCGGCCGAACCGGTCGCGCTCGCCGACCACCGGCACCTGGCCGACCAGCTCGCCGCTCACCAGGTCCGTCACCACCAGCACGTAGTCGCGGCGCAGCTGCGTGACCAGCGTCGTGCCGGGGTTCACCGCGATCCCCGGCAGGTAGGCGGGATCGCGCGGAACCGTGCGGCGCAACGAGGTACCCGCCGCATCCCACACCTCGACCGACCTCGCCCGTTGCACCACCAGGCTGTCGGACGTGAACGCCACCGCAGAAGCCGCACCGGGGAGCTCACGCCGCGTACCCCCAACGGTGTCGACGAGCACCACCGAGTCCTCGGTGGCGACGGCGGCTCTCGACGCGTCGGCGCTCACCGCGGCGGACAGCGAGCCCTGCCGCCCCAACGGGACAGTGCGCGCCGACGCCAGTGAAGTGCCCTCGAACACCTGCACGTCACCGAGCTCGTTCACCGTGACCAGCCGCTGCTCGTCCGGTGCCACGCCCATCGCCGACACGCGTTCGCCGATCACGTCTCCCTGCCACCGCACGGACTTCCGCAGGCCGTCGCGCACGTCCCAGATCTCGCCGATGCCCTCCGGCGAGGTCACGACGAACACCTTGTCACCGGCGGAGTTCCACACCACCGGGCCGAACCCGCTGGGCGGGCTGACGGACTCCGCGGACGTCCCCACCGCGACCCCGGAACCCGCTGCGACCGCGAACTTCCCGTGCGACGACGAGATGAGAGGCGGCGGGCAGGCGCGGCACGACAAGGGAACCCGCGTGGGCAGCGCCGAGCCGAGGCGCGTGTTGCGGGTCAGGTCCCACAGCACCAGCCGGTCGCGCGTCGACGAGACCAGGCGGTCGTCGCCGCCCAGGAACTCCACGAACGACGTCTCGCTGTTGCCCTCCAGCTGCAGCCGTTCGCCCGCGGCCGGGCCGGTCGTGTCGTAGACGTGGATCGAGCCGGTGTCCGCGACGGCCATCCGCGTACCGTCGCCGGCGATCGCCACGGCGGCAGGGTCGGCCCTGCCGTCCGGCAGCAGGAAGTCCTGGGTGTCGAAGCCGTACGCGGGCTGGGTGGTGTGCCAGACCCTGCTCGTGCCCTTCGCCGAGTAGCCGAAGTAGTCGCCGTTGCCCGAGAGGCCGACCGCGAAGCCACCGGCCGGCACCGCGTTGCCCGCCGCGGTCGCCGTGACGTCCAGTGTCGAGGGCGCCCGGCGGACCCAGTCGAAGAACGACACCTCCAGCAGCACGTCCTCGCTCGGCAACCTCAGCAGGTACACCGGGTAGCCGGTGTCGTCGCGCTCGGCCCGCCGACCCGTCTGTCCATCGTGGACGATCCGGTGGCCGCGGGTGCGACCGTCGGCGTCGGCGTTCTCCCGGACCGTGCTGTACACGACGGTGAACCGGCCCGACGGCGACACCGCGACCAAGCCGTCCTTGAGATCCGGCGTGCCGAACTGTTGCGTGGCACCGGAACTCACCTCCCAGCGCAACGCCGAGCCCGCGCCGAAGGCCGCGACCACGCCACCGTTCGCGCTCGTCGCCACCGCCGTCACCGGGCGCGTGCCGACCCGTTGCTCGGCACGCCTGCCCGAAGCGAGATCCACCCGGACCACGCGGCCGTCCTCGGTGCCCGCGACCGCGACCTTGCCGTCGGCGGACGACGCCAGCGCGGACACCTCACCACCGACCGGCACGTACCGGTCGAGCTGCGGACCGGCCGTCAACGACGAGAACAACGCGGCACGGGTCTGCGCGTTCGGCTCGACCCGGTACGCCTGCGCCGCGAGCACCTGGCTCAACGCGAGATCGGTCCGCAGGTTCGCCATCGCGGCCGACGCGAGGCCGCGCGCGGTCGCCGCACGAGCCTGCGCCTCTGCGGAACCGCGCTGGCCCACCACCACCAGCCCGGCGACCAGCAACGCGACGGTGAGCAGCACCAAAGCTCCGCGAGCTAACCGCACGGTCTGGCGGTGCTGCCGGGCGTGCTCGCCGACGAGGTCGTCCTCGGGCACCCCGCGCACCGCACTCGCGATGGAGGCCACGGCCTGGCGCAGCCGCGGGTTCGAGTCGTCGACGGGCCCGGCCGCACGGAGGTCGACCCAGCGCGGGTCCTCGCCCAGCGCCCTGCGCACCGCGGGCGGCACCGACCGCGCGTACTCGCCGGACGTCAGCACGACGAGGATCTGCCGCGCGGACCGGTGTTCCAGCCACCACGCCAGCTCGCGCCCGACCCGCTCCGACGCCGCCGCTTCCGGCGAGGCCAGCAGGACCAGCCGGCGCGAGCGGCTCAGGGCCGGTTCGATCGACGACCAGTCACCGGTGCCGTCGAGGAACACCCGTGCGGCGCGCAGCCGGTACCAGGGCTTGGCGAACCGCTGCACGCCGCGCCGGAGCACCGCGGCGAGCGGGCCGTCCAGAGCCCGGCCGCACGAGAGGAACGCGTCGTAGTCAGGCTCGCTCACGGGTCCGGATTCTGTCGGTTCGGAACTGAATGAGCCAGCGAGCCCGGCGGCCCGGGTGCTCGATGAAGGGCTCATTCATCCACCTGAGGTGGAACAAGGAGCCCTTCATCGAGGACGGCCAGGGCCAGGTGGTCAGATGAGCCAGAGAACCGCGCCGCCGACCGCGAGCACGATCAGCACCAGCAGGATGACCGCCATGAACCTGGCGGTCTTCCACGTGGTGTAGACGCCACCGGCCAGAAAGCCCGCGAGGGCCAGCAGGCCGATGACGACGACCTCTTTCGGCATCAGAGCACGCCCTTGGTCGACGGGATGCCGCCGACGCGCGGGTCCGGCTCGACGGCCGCACGCAGAGCGCGCGCGATCGCCTTGTACTCGGCCTCCGCGATGTGATGCGGGTCGCGGCCGTACTCGACGCGCACGTGCAGCGCGATCTGGGCGTGGAAGGCGAGCGACTCGAACACGTGCCGGTTCAGCACGAACGGGTAGTTGCCGCCGATCACGAACGAGTTGAACTGCTCCGGCTCGCCGCGGTGCACGGTGTAGGGGCGGCCGGAGACGTCGACCGCCGCGTGCGCGAGGGTCTCGTCCATCGGGATCCAGCAGTCGCCGAACCGGCGGATGCCCTTCTTGTCCCCCAACGCTTCCCGCAGCGCCTGGCCGAGCACGATCGCGATGTCCTCGACCGAGTGGTGGGCGTCGATCTCGACGTCACCGGTCGCGCGGACGATCAGGTCGAAGCAGCCGTGCACGCCGAACGCGGTGAGCATGTGGTCGTAGAACGGCACGCCGGTGCTGATCTCGACCTGGCCGGTGCCGTCCAGGTCGATCTCCACGTAGACCGACGACTCCTTGGTGGTGCGCTCCACCTTGCCCACACGGCTCACCGGCCGACCTCCTTGCTGGCCGCGAGGAAGGCGTCGTTCTCCTCGGGCGTTCCGATGGTCACCCGCAGGTGACCGGTGATTCCGACGTCCCTGATGAGCACGCCGTGGTCCAAATAGGACTTCCAGGTCTCGCGGGCGTTCTCGAACCAGCCGAACAGCACGAAGTTCGCGTCCGAGGGCACGACCTGGAAACCCATCTCCTTCAGCGCCGCCACGACGCGGTCGCGCTCGGCGGCGAGCAGCGCCACCGATCCCAGCGTCTCCGCGGCGTGCCGCAACGACGCCCGCGCGGCCGCCTGCGTCAGCTGCGACAGGTGGTACGGCAACCGCACCAGCTGCAGCGCGTCGACCACGGCCGGCGCGGCGGCGAGGTAGCCCAGCCGGCCGCCCGCGAAGGCGAAGGCCTTCGACATCGTGCGCGAGACGATCAGCCGCGAGCCGTACTCGTCGAGCAGCTTGATCGCGCTCTCCTGCGGGGAGAACTCCGCGTACGCCTCGTCGACCACGACCATGCCGGTGGACGACGCGATCAGCAGTCGCAGGTCCGCGAGCGGGATCGACTGTCCCGTCGGGTTGTTCGGCGACGTCACGAACACGATGTCCGGCCGCGTCTCGGCGACGATCGCGGCGGCCTTCTCCACGTCCAGCGAGAAGTCCGCGCGGCGCGGCGTCGGCACCCACTCGGTGCGGGTGCCGGCGGCGATGATCGGGTGCATCGAGTACGACGGCTCGAAGCCCAGCGCCGTGCGGCCGGGACCGCCGAACGCCTGCATGATCTGCTGGAGGACCTCGTTGGACCCGTTGGCGGCCCACACGTTCTCGGCCGTCAGCGGCACCGACGTCGCCTCGGCCAGGTACGCCGCCAGGTCCTCGCGCAACGCCACCGCGTCGCGGTCCGGGTACCGGTGCAGCTCACCCGCGATCTCCGCGACCGCCGCCACGACGTCGGCCGCGAGGGCGTCCGTCGGCGCGTAGGGGTTCTCGTTGGTGTTCAGGCGGTACGGCACGTCGAGCTGCGGCGCGCCGTAGGGCGTGCGGCCGCGCAGATCCTCGCGCAGGGGCAGGTCGGAAAGCTCCACCCGTGCGCCGACGACTGGCTTCATCGCGCGAACCTCGCTGTCACGGCCTGCCCGTGCGCGGGCAGGTCCTCCGCGTCGGCCAGCGCGACGACCTTGTCCGCGACCTCGCGCAGTGCTTCCTCGGAGTATTCGATCACGTGGATGCCGCGCAGGAACGTCTGCACGGACAGCCCCGACGAGTGCCGCGCGCAGCCACCGGTCGGCAGCACGTGGTTCGAGCCCGCGCAGTAGTCGCCGAGCGACACCGGCGAGTGCGCGCCGACGAAGATCGCGCCGGCGGACCGGATCCGCGCCGCCACCTCACGTGCGTCGGCCGTCTGGATCTCCAGGTGCTCCGCGGCGTAGGCGTCGACGACCCGGACGCCTTCGTCCACGGAGGACACCAGCACGCACCCGGACTGCTTGCCGCTCAGCGCCGTGCGGATCCGCTCGTGGTGCTTCGTCGCACCGATCTGGCGCTCCAGTTCGGCGTCGACGCGATCGGCCAGCTCGACGGAGTCCGTCACCAGCACGGACGCGGCCAGCGGGTCGTGCTCGGCCTGGGAGATCAGGTCGGCGGCCACGTGCACCGGGTCGGCCGTGGCGTCCGCGAGGATCGCGATCTCGGTCGGCCCCGCCTCGGAGTCGATGCCGATCAGCCCGCGCAGCAGCCTCTTGGCCGCCGTCGTGTAGATGTTGCCGGGACCGGTGACGATGTCGACCGGGGCCAGTTCGCCACCGTCGGTGTCCACGCCGCCGTGCGCCATCAACGCCACGGCCTGCGCACCACCCGCGGCCCACACCTCGTCGACGCCGAGCAGTGCGGCGGCGGCCAGGATCGCCGGGTGCGGCAGACCGCCGAACTCGGCCTGCGGCGGCGAGCACACGACCAGCGACTCGACGCCGGCGATCTGTGCGGGCACGACGTTCATGACGACCGTCGACGGGTACACGGCGAGGCCACCGGGCGCGTAGAGACCGACGCGCGCGACGGGCACCCACTTCTCCGTGACGGTGCCGCCGGGCACGACCTGCGTGGTCGTGTCCGTACGTCGCTGGTCGGCGTGCACGCGCCGGGTGCGCGCGATGACCTCTTCCAGCGCCTCGCGCACGGCCGGGTCCAACGAGGACAAAGCGGACGAAATCTCGGAAGCGGGCACTCGGACGGAACCGGGACGAACGCCGTCGAACTTCTCGGTGTACTCGAACACGGCCTCGACGCCGCGCTCCGCCACCGCGTCCACCACCGGCCGCACGTGATGCAGCACCGCGTCCACGTCCACCTCGGCGCGCGGCACAACGGCGCGCAACTGAGCAGGGGTCGTGGTGCGACCTCGCAGGTCGATGCGGCTGAGCATGCCCTACAGGGTAGTTCCTGCCGAATTCTGTCAACCGTCAGCCCGCGAACGGCGCTACCTCAGCGAGTGACACCCCAGCCACGCTCGGTCGAGCACAACTCCGTCGTAAACCCCTGCTGATGATGGAGGATCAATGTTCAACAAGCGCCGCGGTCTCGTGGCCGCAGTGCTCGGACTCAGCCTGCCGCTGCTGGTGGGCACGAGCGCCCCGACCCAGGCAGCCGGTTCCGGCCGCACGGTCTACGAGATCACCGTGCGGAACGTCGAGCAGCTCAGGCAGGTCGTCTACACGGGCACCGACCTGATCGACGAGACCACGAACGGTCCGGTGACCGTGATCGCCAGCGCGGCGGAGGCCCGTGCGCTGCGCAGGACCGGGTTGCCGATGAAGTACATCGGTGACGCCGAGGCCGAGTTCGCGAAGCTCGGCAAGGTCGACTTCACCGACCCGGTCCCCGGTCAGGTGACGACGCAGGACTTCCCGTCCGGCTACACCGGCTACCACAACTACGCCGAGATGAAGGCCGAGCTCGACAAGACCGTCGCCGCCCACCCGAACCTCGCGAAGCTCTCCAGCATCGGCAAGTCGTACGAAGGCCGCGACCTGTGGATGCTGAAGATCAGCAACAACCCCGCGGTCGACCAGGCCAAGCCCGAGGTCATCGTGACGTGCAACCAGCATGCGCGTGAGCACCTGACCGTCGAGATGTGCCTGCACTTCATCCAGCGCCTCACGGACGGTTACGCGTCGAACGCCTCTCTCAAGGCGCTCGTCGACTCCCGTGAGATCTGGGTCATCCCGAGCGTCAACCCGGACGGTTCCGAGTACGACATCGCGTCCGGCTCGTTCCGCGGCTGGCGCAAGAACCGCCAGGGCCCCGGCACCGACCTGAACCGCAACTGGGGCTACAAGTGGGGCTGCTGCGGCGGATCCAGCGGCAGCACGTCGTCGGACACCTACCGCGGCACGGCGGCGTTCTCCGCGCCGGAGACCGCCCGCGTCCGCGACTTCGTGAACTCCCGCGTGGTCGGCGGCGTGCAGCAGATCAAGACGAACCTCGACTTCCACACCTTCTCCGAGCTGGTGCTCTGGCCGTTCGGCTGGACCACCAACAACACCGCGCCCGGCCTGGACGCGAACGAGGAACGCGCGTTCCGCACGCTCGGCCAGCAGATGGCCGCCACCAACGGCTACACGCCCGAGCAGTCGAGCGACCTCTACATCACCGACGGCACCATCGACGACTGGATGTGGGGCCAGTACAAGATCTGGTCGTACACCTTCGAGATGTACCCGAGCAGCGGCGGCCTCAACGGCTTCTACCCGCGTGACAACGTCATCGCCGCGCAGACCAGCCGCAACGACCAGGCGACCGACCTGTTCCTGCAGTACTCCGACTGCGTGAAGCGGGTCATCGGGCAGACCTGCTGATCCTCTCCAGGGCCTGGTCGATCTCCTCAGGTGTGACGAAGTAGTGCGGGGAGGCCCGCACTACTTCGTCCAGGCCCCGCTTCGTCATGTCGATCATCGTCGACCCGCGCAGCGACACCGTCACGGCCACGTTCTGCGCCCACAGCCGTTCCTTGAGCTCCAGCGCGGGCACGTGCTCGGACGTGAAGGTGACGATGCCGGACTGCCGTTCGCCGAGATCCCGCACGGTGATGCCGGGGATGGCGCGCAACCCGTCGCGCAAGCGCTTGGCCCGGTCCGCGACCTCGGCCTCGATCACGTCCATGCCCCTGTCGAGGGCGTACCGCGCGGCGGCGATCAGCCCCAGCCGGTCGGCGACGCTGAACTCCCACAGCTCGAACACCCGCGCGTCGTCGCGCGGCTCGTACCGGTCGAGCGCGGCCCACGCGGCGGCGCTGTGGTCCATCAGCCGCGGCCGCAGCTTCTTCCTGACCTCGTCGCGCACGACCAGCGCGCCCGTGCCGCGAGGCCCGCGCAGCCACTTCCGCCCCGTGCAGACGAGCATGTCGTAGTCGTACCCGCGCAGGTCCAGCTGACCGGTCGACTGGCAGGCGTCGAGCAGCACCAGCGCGCCTGCCTCGCGGGCCTTCGCGGTCACCTCGTCGACCGGGTTGACCAGCCCGCCGTTCGTGGGCACGTGCACGAGCGAGATCAGCTTGACCCGCTCGTCCAGGTTCAGCGCCTCGACGTCGAGCTGCCCGTACCGGTCGGACGGCATCACCTCGACGGTCGCGCCGGTCTCCTCCGCGCGGCGCAGCATCGCCACGGCGTTGCCGCCGTACTCGACCTCGGTGACCAGGATCCGGTCACCTTTCCGCAGCTCAACGGCGTCGAAGGCGGTGAGCCACGAGCGGGTCGCGCTGTCGGTGAACGCGACCTCGGACGGCTTGCAGCCGAAAAACTCGGCCATCACGCCGTAGCCGGCTTCCAGGTCGTCACGGCGTTCGGCGGCGGCCCGGTAGCCACCGATCTCGGTCTCCCTGCGCAGGTGCCCGACCACCTCGTCGACCACCGGTGCGGGGGCGATCGACGAACCGGCGCTGTCCAGGAAGATCAGGTCGCTCACGCCCGCACTCTGCCACGAAATAGGCTCACCGCCATGGTGGAGATCCCCTACGGCAAGCGCATGCGGCCGCGGTACTGGCGGTTCCTGATCATCACGGCGGTCGGGATCGCGTTGGTCGCGTTTGCGCTGGACATCCCGTGGCTGCTCATCACGTTGATCGTGCTCGGCGTGCTGAACACCATCGTGTGTGTGGGTGCTCTCTACGTCCTGCACAAGCAGCCGCACACGATCTCCGACGACGAGCTGCGGTTGCGCCAGCTGGGGTTCTTCGACTGGCGCATCCCGACCGCGGACCTCGGCACGGCCCAGGTCGCCGAGCGCAGCCACACAGGCCGGCGCAGCGTCGAGGTGATCGGCGACTCGCTCGTCATCCAGTCGCTGACCAGGACGAACGTGTCGGTGCCGTTCCACGAGCCGCAGCTGGTGAACCTCGGCAAGACCGGCGTGCAGCGGGTCGAGCGCGTCGAGTTCTGGGCGGACGACCCGCAGCGAGCCGTCCGCGAGATCAACGCCAGGACTACTTAGGCTCCCACTTCTCCAGGTTCCACCACGGACCCCAGGCCAACGCGCCGTAGGAGTTCGGGTCGACCACGGGCTGATAGCCGTTCCACGAGTCACGCATCACGTACGCGTGCTCGGGGAAGACCAGCACGGCCATCGACGGTGCCGCGACGAACGCCTGCTGGAAGAGCTTGTACGCCACCGCCCGCTGTGCCGGGTCGATGAGCCTGCGCCCGTTCTCCAGCGCCGCGTCGGCCGCCGGGCTGCCCTGACCGCGCAGGTCGTAGAGCATCAGGTCCGGGTCGAACGGCGAGCCCTCGCCGTAGAGCAGCGCGTCCTGGGCGATGCGCGGCCGGATCGCCTCCCACGACAGCCCGGCGAGCTGCACGTCCACGCCCACCGCCTTGGCGTCCGCCGCGAACGCCGTGGCCAGGTCGGCGCGCAGGTCGTCACCGAGCGGGTACATCAGCGTGAAGCGCGCGGGCACGCCGTCCTTGACGCGGATGCCGTCCGCGCCGGGAACCCAGCCGGCCACGTCGAGCTGGCGAGCGGCCTCGGTCTTGTCGTAGCGGAACTTCGCGGTCGGGTCGAACTCCTCGGCCAGCGCGTCCGGCACCGGCGTGTAGGCGATCGTGCCCTTGCCGTCGAGCAGGCTGTCGATCATGCCCTGGCGGTTCGACGCGTAGTTCAGCGCGAGCCGGATGGCGGCGTTGCCGGTGACCGGGTTGGCCGACGGCAGCCGCACCGCGCGGTAGTCGGCGCTGCGGTGGTACCGCACGACCAGGTCCGACTTGCCGGTGAACTGCGTCGCGATCTTGGGCGGCAGCACCGTGCCGTCGAACTCGCCGTCCCGCATGCGGCGCGCGCGCTGGTTGTCGTCGCTGACGAACACGACGGTCAGCTTCTTGACCTTGGGCGCGCCGTCGAAGTAGCTCTCGTTGGCGTCCAGCAGCAGCCGGTCGCCCTTCTTCCACTCGGTGACCTTGTACGGTCCGGTGCCGATCGGCTGACCGTCCGGCCTGGCCTGCTCGCGGGGCAGGATCCCGAGGGTGAGCAGGTGCGGGAACGCCTCCTGCGTCTGGTTCAGCGTGAAGCGGACCGTGGACGGGTCGACCTGCTCGACGCCCTTGAGCGTGCCGAACCGCTCCTTGACCGGGTTCTGCAGCGCGGCGGTGTAGGTGGCGACGACGTCCTCCGCGCCGAACGTGCTGCCGTCGGTGAACTTCACGTCGCCGCGCAGCTTGACCGTCCAGCTGAGCCCGTCCGCGGCCGGTTCCGGCAGGTCCGCGGCGAGCTGCGGCTTGAGCGAACCGTCCTGGCGGTGCTCGACGAGCCCGTCGTAGATCTTCGAGACGCCCTGCGCGCCGTAGCCGAGCAACGGGTTCAGCGTCGTCGGCTCGTCGCGGTCGGCGAGCACGATGGACGTGCCGTTCGTGCCACCGTCCGGGCGGGGTGCGGCGGTCTCGGTGCAGCCCGCGACGGCCAGCAACACGACGAGGAGCAGTGGGAGACGCACGGTTGGGGACCCTACAGTGATCCGCATGCGCATCGCTGTGAGTCAGATCAGCTCCACCACCGACCCCAGGTCCAACCTGGAACTGGTCCGCGACGCGGTGCGCAGGGCCGAGGGCGCGCGGGTCGTCCTGCTGCCCGAGGCGACGATGTGCCGCTTCGGCGTGCCGCTCGCTCCCGTCGCCGAACCCCTGGACGGGCCGTGGGCGGCCGCGGTGCACGAGATCGCCGCATCGCACGACGTCGTGGTGGTGGCGGGCATGTTCACCCCGTCCGGCGACCGCGTGACGAACACGATGCTGGTGACCGGACCGGACCTCCACCTGGGTTACGACAAGATCCACCTGTTCGACGCGTTCGGTTTCCAGGAGTCGCGCACGGTCGCGCCGGGTTCCGAGCCGGTGACCTTCGAACTGGACGGGGTGACCCTGGGCGTCGCCACCTGCTACGACATCCGCTTCCCCGAGCTGTTCCGGGCGCTGGCCGACAAGGGCGCGTCGGCGGTGCTGGTCGGGGCGTCGTGGGGTGCCGGACCGGGCAAGAAGGAGCAGTGGGAGCTGCTGGTGCGGGCGCGGGCGCTCGACTGCACGTCGTGGGTGGTGGCGTGCGGCCAGGCCTACCCCGGCGAACTGGGTTCCTCCGCACCGACCGGAATCGGGTACTCGACCGTCGCCGACCCGTTCGGCAACGTCGTCCTGCAGCTCTCCGGCCAGCCGGAGGTCGTGGTGACGGAAATCGACCCGAAGTCGGTGGAACAAGCGCGCGAAGTACTGCCGGTGCTGGCGAACCGACGGCTACGTTGACCTTCATGCGCATCGTTTCGGCCGTAGTGGCCGCTTTGCTGTTGTTCTCCGGCGTCGCCAACGCAACGCCCTCGCGCGGCGTCACCGGCAAGATCCTCGCCCAGTGGACCGCCGGCGACCGCGACTACGTCCTCCGCGAGATCACCATCGACGCCGGCGGCAGCACCGGCTGGCACCACCACGACGGCACGCTCTACGCCGTGGTGAAGCAGGGCGTGCTGACCCGCACCGAGTCCGACTGCACGACGAACTTCGTGAACCGCCGCGGCGACACGCTGATCGAGCAGCCGCACCAGGTGCACATCGGGCGCAACCTCGGCACCGAACCGATGGTGCTCGACGTGCTGTACGTGAACCCTGTCGGTGCGCCGTTGTCGCGTGACGAGGCGAACCCCGGCTGCTCCTTCGAGTGAGCTCGACCCCGGCTTGGCCCGAGATCACGGGAGTCCGCGTGCGCTGAGCACCGGTCAGGAGTTCTTTGCGTTACGCGCCCGAACGCAGCGCGCCAGGTGCTCGATGATGGGCTCCTTCCTCCGCCTCAGGTGCGGGAAGGAGCCCATCATCGACGGCGAACAGCGCCGGGGTGCGGGGCCGCAGCTTCGTTCCGAAGGAGGAGCTGGTTCGCCTGGGCTTGACCTCGAGCCAGCTGGAGATCACAGGATCGGGGGCATGACTCTTCCAGTCCTGCCCCCGTTCGTCCGCAGCCGCACCGAGCTCGACGGCTACACGCTCTACCGATCCGCAGGCCCCAGCGGCGACGAGGAGGTCGGCTGCGTCGTCCTGGTGACCGTCGGCACCGAGGACGAGGCCACCGCGCGGGCGTGGATCGACTCCGTGTTCGCCGCCCTCGCGAGCGAGCCGAACCCGCATCCCGGTGGCATCTCCGCCGCCTTCCACATCCGCGACGACGGCAAGCGCGTCATCAACTACGCGGAGTGGGTCAGCGCGGAGGACCACCTGGACGCCGTCTCGGCCGGCAGCAACGGCGTCGGCTCGCGGACCGCCGACTGGCACCGGGTGCAGAACTTCCCCGGTGTCCGGCACGTCGCCGTCGAACGCCACCAGCCGCCCGCTTGACCACACGCGGGGAGCTTTCGTACTGCACGAGAGTACGAAAGCTCCCCGCGTACTCCTTCAGCGCAGGTCCATGCCGAGGTCGAGTGACGGCGACGAGTGCGTGAGGCCGCCGACCGCGAGGTAGTCCACGCCGGTCTCGGCGTACTGGCGGGCCACGTCCAGCGTGAGCCCGCCGGACGCCTCCAGCTTCACTCCGGCCGGCCGCCTGGCGACGGCCTCAGCGCACTGCTCGGGGGTGAAGTTGTCCAGCAGCACCAGTTCCGCGCCCTCGGCCAGCGCCTCGTCGAGCTGGCCGAGGCTGTCGACCTCGACCTCCATCAGCAGCTCCGGGGCGTGCGCACGGGCGGCGCGGATCGCCGCGCCGACGGAGCCCGCCGCGGCGACGTGGTTGTCCTTGATCAGGATCGCGTCGCCCAGGCCCATCCGGTGGTTCACGCCACCGCCGGTCCTGACCGCGTACTTCTGCAGAAGCCTGAGCCCCGGCAACGTCTTCCGCGAGTCGCGCACAGCGCATCCGGTGCCCTCGATCGCGTCGACCCAGCGCGAGGTCTGCGTGGCGATGCCGGACAGGTGGCAGATCAGGTTCAACGCCGTGCGCTCGACGGTGAGCAGGCCGCGGGTCGGGCCGGTCAGCACCAGCGCGGGCTCGCCGGGCACCGCCTTCGAGCCGTCCACCGCCTCGGACAGCACCTCGACCTCGGGCAGGTAGCGCTGGAAAGCCGCACGGGCGATCGAGACCCCGCACAGCACGCCGCCCGCGCGCGGGGTGATCTCCGCGGTCGCCACGGCCTTCTCCGGCACGGTCGCCAGCGTCGTGGCGTCCAGGCCGTAACGGAGGTCCTCCTCCAGCGCGAGCTGGATGACCCGGTTCGCGTCGTCCCAATCAATGGTGGTCATGCGACACCCTCTGCGAGAACAGGATCGGCCAGCACCGGCTGGCCGGTCGGGGTGAGCCGGACGAGCTGACTGCGTTGCCACTCCTCGGAACGCGAGGTGAAGTCCGTGCGGACGTGGCAGCCGCGCGATTCGGTGCGTTCCTGCGCCGCCGCGATCAGGGCACGGGCGGCCATGGTCAAAGCCGCGTCCTCGACCAGTTCCCGCGACTCCAGCTGCTTGTCCACAGTGGACACGTCCAGCACCGAGCCCACGACGGCGAGTCCTTCGGCGTCACGGCCGATCGCGGCGTAGCGGGACATCACGCGCTGGAGCAGGTCCCGGTCCGCGACCGGTGCGGTCGGCAGCACGGGGTCGACCGCGCGCACCGGCGCGATCAGGCCGAGCGCGAGGTCGGAGGCCACGGCCTCGGCGGCACGGGTGCCGCAGACCAGGCCTTCCAGCAAGCTGTTGGACGCCAGGCGGTTCGCACCGTGCAGACCCGTTCGCGCCACCTCGCCGACGGCGTACAGGCCGGTCACGCCGGTGCGACCGTCGACGGTGGACACCACGCCACCGCAGGCGAAGTGGGCCGCCGGGGCGACCGGGATCGGGTCCACGGCCGGGTCGATGCCCACCGAGACGCACGCCGCGTGCACGGTCGGGAACCGGGAAGCCATGTCGTGCAACGAAGTCGCGTCCAGGAACACGTGGTCGTCGACACCGCCGGGCTCCAACGCCATGTGCCGGGTGATCGCGGCCGCCACGACGTCGCGCGGGGCGAGGTCCTCCAGCGGGTGCACGCCCTTCATCACCCGCGCGCCGGTCGCGTCGATCAGCACGGCACCTTCGCCGCGGACGGCCTCGGTGACGAGCGGGCAGCGGCCACGAGCACCACGGCCGGTGTAGAGCACCGTCGGGTGGAACTGGATGAACTCGACGTCCGCGGCCAGCGCCCCGGCCCGCAACGCCAGGGCCAGCCCGTCGCCCGTCGCCACGGACGGGTTCGACGTCGCCTGGTACATCTGGCCGAGACCGCCGGTCGCCAGCAGCACCGCGGGCGCGGTCAGCACACCGGGTACGCCGTTGCCGTCCAGCACCAGCAGACCGGCCACCGCACCCAGCGGCGTCTTCACCGCGTCGACCGCGACGTGGTTCTCCAGCAGGGGAACCCGTCCGTCCACAGTGGCCTTCAGCAGCGCCCGTTCCACCTCGGCACCGGTCGCGTCACCACCGGCGTGCACGACGCGGAACGCGCTGTGCCCACCTTCGCGGGTGCGTTCCAGCAGCCCGTCGGGCCGGGCGTCGAACACGGCACCGCGCTCGCGCAACCGGGCCACGGCAGCAGGCCCGTCGGAAATGATCGCCGAGACGGCCTCCGCATCGCAGAGACCCGCGCCCGCCGTCAGCGTGTCCTCGATGTGCCGGGCGACCGAGTCACCGGGGTCGTGCTGGTCCTCCATGACCACCGCGACGCCGCCCTGAGCCCAGCGGGTGTTGCCGTCGTCGCCTGCCGCCTTGGTGACGACGAGAACGCGTAGCCCCAGCTCACGGGCGTGCAGCGCGGCCGTCAGGCCCGCCACGCCCGTGCCGACCACGATCAGGTCGGCCCGCGCCTCCCAGCGCGCGGCCATCACTCACCGCCGCCGGGCTGGCCGATCTCGATCATGCGCTGCACCGCGCCCCGGGCGCGACGCGCGGTCTCCAGGTCGACGTGCACCTCGTCCAGGCCCTCGCGCACGCAGCGCAGCAGCGCAGCCGGGGTGATCATCTTCATGTAGGTGCAGGACGCGCGGTCGTTCACGGCGCGGAAGTCGATCTCCGGGGCGGCCTTGCGCAGCTGGTGCAGCATGCCGACCTCGGTCGCGACGAGCACCTTGCGGGCGTTCGTCGAACGGGCGGCGGTGATCATGTCGCCGGTCGAGAGGATCTTGACCTTCTCCGACGGCACGATGCCTTCGCCGCTCAGGTACAGCGCGGACGTCGCGCACCCGCACTCCGGGTGGATGAACAGGTCGGCGTCCGGGTTCGCGGCGGCACGTTCGGCCAGCTCAGGGCCGTTGATGCCGGCGTGGACGTGGCACTCGCCCGCCCAGATGTGCAGGTTCTCGCGCCCGGTCTCGCGCTTCACGTGCGCGCCCAGGAACTGGTCCGGGCAGAACAGCACCTCGCGGTCGGCCGGGATCGAGCGCACCACGTCGACGGCGTTCGACGACGTGCAGCAGATGTCCGTCTCGGCCTTCACCTCGGCCGTGGTGTTCACGTAGGACACGACGACCGCGCCGGGGTGCTGCGCCTTCCACTCGCGCAGCTGCGCGCCCGTGATCGAGTCGGCGAGCGAGCAGCCCGCGCGCTCGTCCGGGATCAGCACGGTCTTCTCCGGCGAGAGGATCTTCGCCGTCTCGGCCATGAAGTGCACGCCGCAGAAGATGATGGTCTGCGCGTCGGACTGCGCGGCGATCCTGCTGAGGGCGAGGGAGTCGCCGGTGTGGTGGGCGATGTCCTGGATCTCGGGCAGCTGGTAGTTGTGCGCCAGGATGACGGCGTCCCGCTCCTTCGCGAGGCGCAACACCTCGTCCCGCCACGCCGCGTCCGGCTCGACTCCGCCGAACACACCTGACGCGGTTCGCCCCACAGTTGCGGTAGCGACCATCGCTGCCTCCTCGGTTCCAGGTTTTCGCCTATTGGTCGAAAACGTCGCCGATAGTATCAGCCGAGTGGCGGGCGTGGGGCATGAAGTGCTGGCAGCTGTGCTGCGGGTGAGAGGTGCGTCACTTCAGGTCATGCTGTGGGAGCGCGCACGGGAGCCACACGCTCACCGCTGGTCGCTGCCGGGTGGCGAGCTGCGGGTGGACGAGGACGTGGAGACCTCCATCCGCCGCCAGCTGACCGAAAAAGTCGACGTGCGACAACTCTCACACGTCGAGCAGCTCGCCGTTTTCAGCGCGCCGGACCGCGTGCCCGGCCCCCGTGTCGTGGCGACCGCGTTCCTCGGACTGGTCCCTTCGGACGCCGATCCGGCACGGCCGGCGGACACCGAGTGGCACTGCGTGGACACGCTCCCGCCGATGGCGTTCGACCACGCCTCGATCGTGCACCGGGCCCGGCACCGGCTCGCCTCGAAGCTGTCCTACACCAACCTCGGCTTCGCTTTGGCACCACCGGAGTTCACGATCTCGCTGCTGCGGGACCACTACTCGGCCGCACTCGGCTACCGGGTGTCCGCGACGAACCTCCAGCGCGTGCTGTCCCGCCGGTTGCTGCTGGAACCCACGGGCGGCACCGCTCCCCCCGGCCCGTCCGGCGGCCGGCCCGCCGCCCTGTTCCGGTTCAGCGCCAAGGGAATCAAAGTGACTGATCCGTTCGCCGTGCTGAGGCCGCCGGGATCCGGCCGTCCAGCAGGCGGGAGTGCCAACCCGTAACGTTGCACGCGTGGCCGAGACGCTTCCGCTCTTCCCCCTGGGCACGGTGCTGTTGCCGGGGGCGTCTTTGCCGTTGCACATCTTCGAGCCGCGCTACCGGCAACTCGTCGTCGACCTGATGACCGGCTCGCTCTTCGGCCGCACGTTCGGCGTCGTGTGCATCAAGGAGGGCTGGGAGGTGGGCGCCGACAACGTCGGTTCCCTCAAGGACATCGGCTGCTCCGCCGACCTGCTCGACGCCCGCCCGCTGCCGGAGGGCCGGTTCGACATCGTCACCCGCGGGGTCCGCCGCTTCCGGCTGCTCGACGTCGACTCAACCACCGCACCGTACCTGCTCGGCCACGTCGAGTACCTGGACGACGCTCCCGTGCCCGAGGCGGCGCTGGAGGTCGTGCCGATCCTGGAACGCGGCGCCCGCGCGGCCCACGAGCGCTACTGCGGCGCGGCCTGGCACCGCGAGGACTGGTCCCCGCCCGCCGAGGACGTCGACCTGGGCGCGTTGTCGTACCTGCTCGCCGCGGACTGCCTGCTGCCCGTCGAGGACCGGCAGCGGTTGCTGGAGGAGACCTCGCCGGCGCGGCGGTTGCGGTTGGTCAGGCGGATGCTGCACCGGGAGACCGGGATTCTCAGCGCGCTGAAGGCCGTTCCGGTGCCGCTGACCGAGTTCGGGCACGTGCCGAACCCGAACTGAAGAACCCGCGCGGACGACCCCTCGACCCCGGTCCTGAGCCCACGTCCGGCCCGGTGCGGCCACTTTCGCCACGTCCGCGACGGTCGCAGGCCGGGGCCGCTGCCCGTGGTGCGGCAGCCGACGGTGGTGACGCCCGCCGAGGTGATCACGCCGTTCAGACGTCCGCCGAGCGGGAAGTGTTGAGCCATACGCCGATCGCTGGATCGTTGAATTGTGGCCTTGTGGGATTGTTGAACAATCTTTACTCTGAGGTCCACATCACACCCAAGCACTCCTCCACCACGCTGCGAGGTGTCCCATGAGCACGACCACGACCGAGGACACAGGCCGTTTCGCCTGGTTCCGCAGTCTCGGCCAGAAGGGCAGGCGCGCGTTCGTCGGCGCGTTCGGCGGCTACGGGCTGGACTCGTACGACTACTGGGTCCTGCCGCTGAGCCTGGTCGCGATCACCGGCTACTTCGGCCTCACCAAGGCGGAAGCCGGGCTGCTGGGCACGTCCACCCTGCTGATGAGCGCCATCGGCGGCGGGGTGGCCGGAGTCATGGCGGACCGGTTCGGCCGCTCCAGAACGCTGATCATCACGGTCGCGGCGTACGCGTTCTTCACCGTGCTGTGCGGCTTCGCGACGAGCTACGAGACCCTGCTGGTGTTCCGCGCCCTGCAGGGACTGGGCTTCGGCGGTGAGTGGGCGGCCGGGGCGATCCTCGTGGCCGAGTACTGCAAGCCGAAGTACCGCGGCCGCACGGTGGCGTTCATCCAGAGCGCGTGGGCGGTCGGCTGGGGGCTCGCGGTCGTCATCAACACCCTGGTCGCCTCGCTCGCCGGCCCGAGCTGGTCGTGGCGGATCATGTTCTGGACCGGTGCGCTGCCCGCGATCCTCATCTTCTACGTGCGCCGCAACGTCGACGACGCGCCGGAGGCCAAGGCGCACGCCAACCAGAGGGGCACGTTCCCGCAGATCTTCCAGGGCGGCACCCTCAGGACCACGGTGTTCGCCGCGCTGCTCGCCACGGGTGTCCAGGGCGGCTACTACACGCTCGCGACGTGGTTGCCCGCGTTCCTGCAGACCGGCCGCAAGCTCACGGTCATCGGCACGGGCGGGTACCTCGCGTTCCTCATCACCGGCGCGTGGATCGGGTACGTCAGCGGCGGCTATCTCACGGACCACCTGGGGCGCAAGAAGACCTTCACGCTGTTCGCCACCGCGAGCGCGTTGCTGATCGTCGCCTACACGCAGATCCCCAACGGTGCCAACACGTTGGTGATGTTCCTGGGCTTCCCGCTCGGCTTCTGCATGTCGGCCATCTTCAGCGGGTTCGGCAGCTATCTCTCGGAGCTCTACCCGACGCGCCTGCGCGGCACCGGCCAGGGCTTCACGTACAACTTCGGGCGCGCGTTCGGCGCCGTTTTCCCCGGCCTGGTCGGGTTCATGGCCGATCGGCTGGGCATCGGCGGTGCGATGCTGTTCGGCGCGGCGGCCTACGGGATCGCGGTCGTGGCGCTGTTGTGGTTGCCGGAGACGGTCAACAAGGAGCTGGAATGACGACAGCGGGCAAGGCACCGGGACAGGCGCAGGCCAACCTGATCGCCATCGACAAGGACTGGGCGTACGACTTCCTCCTCTTCACCCACCGCAATCCCAAACCCTGCCCGGTGCTCGACGTGCTGGACGCCGGCGAGACGGTCAGCGCGCTCAAGCCGGACGCGGACGTGCGCACCCACGCGCCGCGTTACCGGGTCTGGGAACACGGCGAACTCGTCGCGGAACCCGAGAACGCCACGGAGTTCTGGCGCGACGACCTGGTGACGTTCCTGATCGGCTGCAGCTTCACCTTCGAGACCGCGCTGGAGAGCGCCGGTGTGCCGCTGCGGCACGTGGATCAGGGCAAGAACGTCTCGATGTTCGTCACGGACGTCCAGTGCCGCCCGGCAGGACGGCTGCACGGCCCGATGGTCGTGTCGATGCGCTGGATCCCGGAGTCCCTTGTGGACATCGCGCACAAGGTGACGGCGCTGATGCCGGCGGTGCACGGCGCTCCGGTCGGCGCGGGCGATCCGCGGATGTTCGGCATCGAGAACGTCCACGAGCCGGACTTCGGCGACACCGTCGAGCCGGAACCCGGTGACGTGCCGGTGTTCTGGGCGTGCGGCGTGACCCCGCAGGCGGTGCTGATGAACTCCAAGCCGCCGTTCGCGATCACGCACGCGCCGGGTCAGATGTTCGTCACCGACATGCCCGACTTCGCCTACCGCGTCGGCTGACGATGAAGGGCTCCTTCTTACACCTCAGGTGGATGAAGGCGCCCTTCATCCACCTCAGCCGAGGCGGCGGCCCAGGTCGTCCAGGCCGTTCCAGGCGGCGCAGCAGCCGTAGGCGAGGGCGGCCGCGAGAGGCCACGCCAGCACTCCCCACCACGTCTCCAGCGACGGTGCGATGAGCAGGGTGTCGTTGGGCTTGATCGTCGACGGCATCGGGTACGCGGCCGCGGCCAGGTTCCCGCCGAGGTACTGCGCGAACCACGCCGCCGCCAGCGATCCCGCCGTCATCGCCAGCATCACCACCGGACCGCGCCGTTGCCGCAGCAACCACACCGCGATGCCGGTGATCACGCCCGCGCCGAGACCGATCAGCACGAACACCATCAGCGCGTCGAGCCGGTGATAGCTCTCCACCCCGATCGGGTAGAACTTGTTGTCCTGCGCCGACACGATCTTGAGCTGGGCCGGGGCGAGCCACGACCACAGGTACCCGGCGGGCAGCCCGAACGCGAACGTCGTGAGCAGCACCACCAGGCCCGGCAGCAGATCCCGCTTCACCACGACCTTCGGCCGCGGCCGGACGTAGTGGTAGACGTACGGCGGCTCCGGCAGGGGTTCGATGCGAACCGGGGCTGCTTTCTCGTCCATTCGCGAGAGGTTACTACCGACCCGAGGTGATCTCGCCGTGGCGGCTGCAGCGCGCCGCCCAGCCGTCCGGGGTCACCTGGACGACCATGCGGCGCGCGCACTGCGAGCAGTACCGCGGCGGGTCGATCATCGACAGGCGCTGACGGCAGAACGCGTGGTCGCCGTCAGCTTCCTCTTTGCCGCAGAAAGAACAGAACACGGTCGTCATCATCACAGGGTCTGGCTCAGCGCCTTGATCGGCATCGACAGTTCCTCCAGCATGTCGAGGTCCTGCTGCGCCGGGCGGCCGAGGTTCGTCAGGTAGTTGCCGACGATGATCGCGTTGATGCCGCCGAGCATGCCCTGCTTCGCGCCCAGGTCGCCGAACGTCAGCTCGCGACCGCCGGCGAACCGCAGGATCGTGCGCGGCAGGGCCAGCCGGAACGCGCCGACCGTGCGCAGCGCCTCGGCACCCTCGACGACCGGGTAGTTCTCGTACGGCGTGCCGGGGTTCGGGATGAGGAAGTTGAGCGGCACCTCGTCCGGCTCCAGCTCGGCCAGCTGGACGGCGAACTCCGCGCGCTGGGCCAGCGATTCGCCCATGCCGATGATGCCGCCGCAGCAGACCTCCATGCCGGCGTCGCGGATCATCTTCAGCGTGTCCCAGCGCTCCTCCCAGGAGTGCGTGGTGACGACGTTCGGGAAGTGCGAGCGGGCGGTCTCGAGGTTGTGGTTGTAGCGGTGCACGCCCATCGCCACGAGCTCGTCGACCTGCTCCTGCGTGAGCATGCCGAGCGAGCAGGCGATCTGGATGTCGTTGCCGTCCTCGCGGATGGCCTTGATGCCGTCGCGCACCTGCGAGAGCAGCCGCTTGTCCGGTCCGCGCACGGCCGCGACGATGCAGAACTCGGTCGCGCCGGTCTCCCGCGTCTGCCGGGCGGCGCGCACGAGGCCGGGGATGTCCAGCCACGCCGACCGCACGGGCGACGGGAACTGACCGGACTGCGAGCAGAAGTGGCAGTCCTCGGGACAGCCGCCGGTCTTCAGCGAGACGATGCCCTCGACCTCGACCTCCGGCCCGCACCAGCGCTCACGCACCTCGTGCGCCAGCTCCAGGAGCTCGGGAATCCGGTCGTCGGGCAGCTCGAGGACCTTGAGAACCTGAGCCTCGGACAGGCCGACACCTCGTTCGAGCACCTGCTCACGAGCCTCGTCGAGCACGTCGATCTGTTCCGGAGCTGCGGTCACGGTCTCTCCTCCTCCTGTGGCCTGGCGAGCAGTCTGCCTCACTGAATCCTTCATCGTGGAGCGACGTAGGTCACTGGACCGCGAACTGAGCCGCGAACGTCTCCGGGTCGAACTCCCCGCCGAACCACGGTGAAAACGATCTCTTGGCGACCGCCAGGAAATCCACAGAACCGAGTTTTGTCACACCTTGCGGCAACGCGCCGAGCAGCGGACCACCCGCTGCCTCCGGCAGATCGGCCAGGTTCGTGAGCGACGCGAGGTCGGGGTGCAACGGCCAGCTGCCCACCACGACCCCGATCGACTCGATGCCGCGCCGCTGCAGCGCCTCGGCCGTCAGCGCGGTCGCGTTGAGCGTGCCGAGCCCCGCCTGCGCCACGACCAGCACGGGCGCGTTCACCGCCCACGCGATGTCGGCCAGGGTGGACCCGCTCTCGTCGAACCGCACCAGCAGCCCGCCCGCGCCCTCGACCAGCACCAGGTCGTGCGTCTCGTCGAGCTGGGTGACCTCGGCGGCGACGTCCTTCGGGTGGACGGTGGCCATGCCCGCCCGTCTGGCGGCCGTGGCCGGCGCCAGCGGATCGGGGTATCTGGCCAGCTCACGGGTCGTCACGTCACCCGCCAGCCGCGCCACCTCGGCCACGTCACCCGGCTCGCCGGGCAGCAGACCGGTCTGCGCGGGTTTGAGCACCGCGACCCGTCTGCCCTCTGCCCTGGCCAGCGCCGCGATACCCGCGGTGACGGCGGTCTTGCCGACCTCGGTCCCAGTTCCCGTGATCACCAGCACGCTCACAGGCACTCACCTTAGGGCTTGTCGCCCGCGCACGGCCCCGCCGGTCACCCGCCGGTCACCCGCTGAATGCACGCGGGGAGCTTTCGTGTACTCAGAGCGCACGCGGCGTCCCCGCGTGTCCTCAGCCAACAGGGGCGAGACATAGGGTGAACCCATGAGTGAGCAACCGATCGTGATGTACGGCGCCGAGTGGTGTGGCGACTGCCGCCGGGCCAAGTCGTGGCTGACCCGCAACAACGTGCCGTTCACCTACATCGACGTCGAGAACGACGACGAGGCGCGTGACCGGGCGATCGAGATCTCCGGCCGCAAGAACATCCCCGTCGTGGTGCTGCCGAACGGCGAGTTCCTGGTCGAGCCGTCCGACACTCAGCTCGCCGCCGCGATCACGCCCTGACAGATCGCCGCGACGTCGTCGTCCGTGCTGATGAACGGCGGCATCGTGTAGATCAGGTCGCGGAACGGCCGCAGCCACACGCCGTTGTCGACCGCGGCCTTTGTGGCTTTCGCCATGTCCACGGGCTCGTGCAGCTGCACGACACCGATGGCGCCCAACACGCGCACGTCCTTCACTGTGGGCAACGCGCGTGCGGGCGCGAGACCGTCCTTCAGACCGTCCTCGATGCGCTTGACCTCGCGTTTCCAGTCCTGCGACAGCAGCAGGTCGACCGACGCCAGCGACACCGCCGACGCGAGCGGGTTGCCCATGAACGTCGGCCCGTGCGCGAGGACCGGCACCTCGCCCTTGCTGATCCCGTCCGCCACCCGCGACGTGCACAGCGTCGCGGCCATCGTCAGGTACCCGCCGGTCAGCGACTTGCCGAGGCACATGACGTCCGGGCTGACGTTCGCGTGGTCGGCGGCGAACAGCTCGCCCGTGCGGCCGAAGCCCGTGGCGATCTCGTCGAACACGAGCAGCACGTCGTGTGTGTACGCGAGCTCACGTAGCACGTGCAGGTAGCGGGGGTCGTGGAACCGCATACCGCCCGCACCCTGCACGACGGGCTCGACGACGATCGCCGCGAGCTCGTCGGCGTGCTGTTCGACGAGGTCGGCGAGGTGCTGGACGTACGCGGTGTCCATCTCGGCGGGCGGGGCGTCCGCGAAGACCTGCCGCGGCAGGATTCCACGCCACAGCGAATGCATGCCGCCATCGGGGTCGCACACGGACATCGGGTTGAACGTGTCGCCGTGGTAGCCGCCGCGCCACGTGAGCAACCGGTGCTTCTCCGGCCTGCCCCGCGAACGCCAGTACTGCAGGCACATCTTGATCGCGACCTCGACCGACACCGAGCCGGAGTCGCACAGGAAGACGTGCCGCAGCTCCGCGGGCGTGATCTCGACGAGCTTGGCCGCGAGGCGGATCGCGGGCTCGTGCGTGAGCCCGCCGAACATCACGTGGCTCATCCGGCCGAGCTGGGCGGTGGCGGCGGCGTCGAGCACCGGGTGCCGGTAGCCGTGGATCGCCGCCCACCAGGACGACATGCCGTCGACCAGCTCCCGGCCGTCGGCGAGCCGGAGCCGGACCCCGGAAGCCGACTCGACGAGCAACGGCTCCTGGGTGCCCGGCATCGGACCGTACGGGTGCCAGACGTGCGCCTGGTCGAGCTTCAGCAGGTCGTCCACCCGCCGAAGATTAAGCGAGACGCACGGGAAGCGTGTGCAGCCCTCGGATCAGCGTGCTGTCCCGCCACTCCAGCGTCTCCGGCTCGGCGGCCGACGTCAGGTTCGGGAACCGCGCCAGCAGCTGCGTCAGCGCCACGTCGAACTCCAGCCGGGCCAGCGGCGCGCCCAGGCAGTAGTGGATGCCGTGGCCGAACGCCACGTGCCCCTGCGCGGACCGCGTGACGTCGAGCTGGTCGGCGTTCTCGTACTTCTCCGGGTCGCGGTTCGCGGCCACCAGCGACACCAGCACGATCTCGTTCGCGGGGATCGTGACGCCGCCGATCTCGACCGGCTCCTTGGTGTAGCGGAAGGTCGCGAGGTTCACCGGTCCCTCGGCCCGCAGGAACTCCTCGGCGCTGGCCGGGATGAGCTCCGGGCGGTCCTTGAGGATCTGCAACTGGTCCGGGTTCCTCAGCAGCGCCAGCACGGCGTTGCCGATTAGGTTCACCGTCGTCTCGTGGCCGGCCACGAGCAGCAGGAACGCCATCGAGACGAGCTCTTGGGTGTTCAGCCGGTCACCGGAGTCGTCGGCGTGCACGAGCGCGGAGAAGAACGTGTCGTCCGGCTCCTGCGCGGCGACCTTCTCGACGTGGCCGACGAGGAACTGGGCCATCGCGCCGGACGCGCGCACGATGTCCTCGTTCGAACCGAACGACAGCAGCGTGTTCGACCACTCGCGGAACTCGTCGCGGTTGTCGATCGGGATGCCGAGCAGCTCGCAGATGACCGTGATCGGCAGCGGGAACGCGAACGCCTCCAGCAGGTCGACCTCGTCGCCGTCGTTCAGCTTCGCGATCAGCTCGGCCGCGATCTCGTTGACGCGCGGGCGCATCAGCTCGATGCGGCGCGCGGTGAAGGCCTTGTTCACGAGCTTGCGCAGCCGGGTGTGGCCGGGCGGGTCCATGTTGAGCATGTGGACCGACAGCGCCTGGTTGAACTCGCGCCGGGCACCGCCGGTGGTGGAGTGCACGTCGAAGAGATGACCGCCCTCGGCGGCGTTCTTGCTGATCCCGGGGTCGGTGAGGGCGACCTTCGCCTCTTCGTAACGAGTCACGAGCCAGACCTTCAGTCCCCGCGGCATGAGGACTTCGCGCACGGGCCCCTCGGCACGCAGCCACGCGTGCACCTCGTGCGGGTTCTGGATGTAGTCGGCGGGCAACTGGGTGAGTGTCGTCACCCCACCCAGTTAACCCCGTTAACACATCTCTCGCCACTACTTTCGAGCAACGCTCGCTAACCGAGGCAGCCGGGCCCGAGCAGTGCCTTCAGGTCGCCCATCAACGACGGCGTGGGCGCCACCCGCAGCGCGTCGTCCAGCTTCAGCACGGTGTTGCGGGAGGCGTTGATCACCAGGTTCAGGTGCACCTCGGTCGAACCGGGGTGCGCCCGCAGCACGTCCTTGAGCTGCGTGACGATCTCCGGCCGGCACTTGGTGGCGGGCATCTTCAGCCGCATCGCCCGCGAGCCGATCTCGCTCAGGTCCGGCACGACCAGGTCGTTCGCGATCAGCGAGATGCGGTCGTCCCGCTTGGCCACGCGAGCCTTGACCAGCACGATCGCGTCCTCGACCACGGACATGCCGTGGACCATGAAGCTCTTCGGGAAGAACAGCACCTCGATGCCACCGGCGAGGTCCTCGAGCTGGGCGGACGCCCACGACTCGCCGTTCTTGTTCACCCGGCGCATCACCGAGGCGAGGATGCCGCCGATGGTGACCTGGGTGCCGTCGGAGACGTCGCCTTCCAGGATCCGGGCGATCGAGGCGTCCGAATAGGACTCCAGCACGTGCTCGACGCCGTTCAGCGGGTGGCCGGAGACGTAGAGGCCCAGCATCTCGCGTTCGAGGGCGAGCTGGTGCTTCGACTCCCACTGCTCCTGCGGGATCTTGACGTCGAAGACGCCCGCGATGTCCTCGTCCGCCGCGTCACCGCCGCCGAAGAGGTCGAACTGCCCCTTGGCCTCTTCCTTCTTGGTGATCATCACGGCGTCGACCGCGTCGACGTGGACCATGTGCAGGCCCTTGCGCGGGTGGCCGAGCGAGTCGAACGCGCCCGCCTTGATCAGCGATTCCACGACCTTCTTGTTGCAGGCCGTGGCGTCGATCTTGCGCAGGAAGTCGGAGAAGTCGACGAACTTCCCCTTCTCCTTGCGCGCCTTGATGATCGCGTCGACGACGTTGGCGCCGACGTTGCGGATGGCGCCCAGACCGAAGCGGATGTCGTTGCCGACCGGGGCGAACTCGCGCTCGGACTCGTTGACGTCCGGCGGGAGCACCGTGATGCCCATGCGCCGGCACTCGGCGAGGTAGATCGCCGACTTGTCCTTGTTGTCGGAGTTCGTGGTGAGCAGCGCGGCCATGTACTCGGCCGGGTAGTTCGCCTTGAGGTACGCGGTCCAGTACGCGATGACACCGTAGGTGGCGGAGTGCGCCTTGTTGAACGCGTAGTCGGCGAACGGGACCAGGATGTCCCAGAGGGTCTTGATCGCCTCTTTCGAGTACCCGTTGTCGAGCATGCCCTTCTCGAAGCCCTCGAACTCCTTGTCGAGGATCTCCTTCTTCTTCTTGCCCATCGCGCGGCGGAGCAGGTCCGCTTGGGCCAGCGAGTAGCCCGCGACCTTCCGCGCGATCGCCATGACCTGCTCCTGGTAGACGATCAGGCCGTAGGTCGTGTCCAGGATCTCCGCGAGCGACTCCCTGAGCTCCTCGTGGATCGGCGTGATCTCCTGGAGCTTGTTCTTGCGCAGCGCGTAGTTGGTGTGCGAGTTCGCACCCATCGGGCCGGGCCGGTACAGGGCGATGACGGCCGAGACGTCTTCGAAGTTGTCCGGTTTCATCAACCGCAGCAGGTCGCGCAGTGCCGAACCGTCGAGCTGGAACACACCCAGCGTGTCACCGCGGCCGAGCAGCTCGTAGGTCTTCCTGTCGTCGAGCGGCACCTGGTTGCCGTCGGTGATGTCGATCTTGCCCTTGCCGTTGAGCTCGATGTTGCGCAGGGCGTCGTCGATGGTCGTGAGGTTCGACAGACCGAGGAAGTCCATCTTCAGCAGGCCGAGCGTCTCGCAGGTCGGGTAGTCGAACTGCGTGATGATCGACCCGTCCTGCGGGCGCATCCAGACCGGGATGTGGTCGGTCAGCGGCTCCGCGGACATGATGACCGCACAGGCGTGCACACCGGCGTTGCGGATCAGGCCCTCGAGACCGCGACCGGTGTCGATGATCTCCTTGACCTGCGGGTCGGTGTCGTAGAGCCCGCGCACCTCGGCCGCCTCCGCGTACCGCTTGTGCGAGGAGTCGAAGATGCCCGACAGCGGGATGTCCTTGCCCATGACGGCGGGCGGCATCGCCTTGGAGATCCGGTCGGCGACGGCGTAGCCCGGCTGTCCGTACAGGACACGCGCCGAGTCCTTGATGGCCGCCTTCGCCTTGATGGTGCCGAACGTGATGACCTGGGCGACGTTCTCCTTGCCCCACTTCTCCGTCACGTACCGGATGACGTCACCGCGCCGGCGCTCGTCGAAGTCGATGTCGATGTCGGGCGGCGAGACGCGGTCGGGGTTGAGGAACCGCTCGAAGATCAGGCCGTGCGGCAACGGGTCGAGGTCGGTGATGCCCAGCGCGTACGCGATCAGCGCGCCCGCGGCCGAACCGCGGCCGGGACCGACGCGGATGCCGTTGGACTTGGCCCAGTTGATGAAGTCCGCGACGACGAGGAAGTACGACGGGAACCCCATCTGCAGGATGACGCCGATCTCGAACTCGACCTGCCGGGTGTGCTCCTCGTCGACCCCGTCCGGGAACCGCCGGTGCATGCCGCGCCAGACCTCGTCGCGGAAGTACTGGTCCTCGGTCAGCCCCTCCGGCACCGGGTAGCGGGGCATGAGGTTCTTGAACTCGAACATGCCGGTCGTGTCGACCTTCTCCGCGATCAGCAGGGTGTTGCGGCACCCCTCCTGCCACGCGTCGCTGGAGTCGACCGCCCGCATCTCGTCCGGCGACTTCAGGTAGTAACCGGTGCCGTCGAACTTGAACCGCGTCGGGTCCTGCAGCGTCTTGCCCGTCTGGATGCAGAGCAGCGCCTCGTGCGTGTCCTTGTCCGTCGGGTACGTGTAGTGCGAGTCGTTCGTCACGACGAACGGGATGTCGAGCTTCTTCTGGATCTCCAGCAGCCCACCGCGGACCCGGCTCTCGATCTCGATGCCGTGGTCCATGATCTCCATGTAGAAGTTCTCTTTGCCGTAGATCTCCTGCCACTTGGCAGCAGCCTCCAGCGCTTCCTTCTCATGGCCGAGACGCAACCGCGTCTGCACCTCACCCGACGGGCACCCGGTGGTCGCCATCAGCCCGGCGCTGTGCTCGGCGATCAGCTCCGCGTCCATCCGCGGCCACTTGCCCAGCTGCCCCTCGGTGGAGGCCAGGCTGGACAGCTTCATCAGGTTGTGCAGCCCCTCGGCGTTGCGCGCCCAGATCGTCTGGTGCGTGTACGCACCCGACGCCGACACGTCGTCCGCCTTCTGTCCCGGGTCACCCCACAGCACGCGCTTCTTGTTGAACCGCGAGTCCGGCGCCATGTACGCCTCGATGCCGATGATCGGCTTCACCCCGGCACCCTGCGCCTGCTTGAAGAAGTCGTAGGCGCCGTACATGTTGCCGTGGTCGGTGATCGCCGCAGCGGGCATGCCCATGCGCTCGCACTCGGCGAACATGTCCTTGAGCTTCGCCGCACCGTCGAGCATCGAGTACTCGGTGTGCACGTGCAGATGCACAAACGAGTCCGACACGGTACCTCCAGGAAGATCGAACGGGCGCGCGGGGAAGGCGCGAATCCGGATCTGCCAACCCTATCCCGCCGCAGGGTCCCCGGCGGTGAGCGACCGGGGGTCTGTCGCCGTGATCTCGATCCGGTACGCGGTGACACGAAGATCGTGACCGCGAGGTAGCGTTCTTCCCGTGGTGGCCCCCGATCCCGTTGACGCCCGACTGCTGGCCCTGCTGGCCGACTCGGGCCGCGCAGCCGTGCACGAGATCGCGCAACGCCTGGGCATGGACCCGCGCGAGGCAGCCATGCGCCTGATCACCCTCTCCGGCAGCGGTCTCCCCCTGCTGGTGGGCGTCGAATGCGACCCGAACGGCCTCCGCAGGGCCCTCGCGAACGCCGCCGCCTACGGCAACTACCTGGGTCCGCCCGCCAGCGGCCCGTACGCCGTGCACCAGAGCGGCCCCCACCACGTCAGCGGCCCGCACCAGGTCCCCCACGCCCCGCCGCCGCCCCCGACCAGCCAGCCCTTCCCTGCCCAGCCCCAGGCCACCTGGGGCCCGCCGCAGTCGGCCGGCTGGGTGCGCGCGGACCAGCCACAACCGCGGCCGATCTCGCGCACCGGCAAGATCGGCACCGCGCTGGAGGCCGACAGCCTCGAAGGCGCCCACCTGTCCATCCAGCTGGTGGAGGTCGTCGACCCGGCGGACTTCCTGTTCACCGCGGCGGGCTACAAGCTGGCCGAGGGCGAACGCGCCGTGGTCGTCCACACCGAGGTGACCAACACCTCGCCGGTCCCGTACACCTCGCTGCCGGACATGTACCTGGTCCTGGTCACCAAGACCGGCGAGACCGTCACCAAGGCCCCCGTCTCGCTGTCCTCCCGCCCGGCGCACAAGCTCGGCGCGCAGCCGGGCGAGACCTCGGGCGGCCACACGGTCTTCGTCCTCCCGGAGACGACCGAGGTGATCCAGGTCCGCTGGAGCGTCCGCCCGGAGGTCGACCTGAACACCCTGGTGTGGACGGTCGAGGACTAGGCAGGTCGTCGATGAAGGGCGCCTTCATCGACGTCACCACGCGCCCTGGCGAGGCCTGATCGCACGGTGCACGGCAGTGCGGCGGTTCTGGTACGCCCAGCGGGAGCGGGGAACCCGACCCGGATGAACGGCGCATTTGTCCACCTGAGGTGAACAAATGCGCCGTTCATCCCGAACCTGCCCGCGAAGGTCGGCGCAACGCGTCGCCGCCTGAGTTCCTGGCATTGCACCCCAGGTGGATGAAGGAGCCCTTCATCCACCACGAGGAGCGGCCGGACTCGCACCGTCGGGTGCTTGGGCGAGGATGGCCAGCGCGGCGGCGTGCACGCCCGGCGCGGCGGCCAGGTACTCGCGGCTGGTCAGCTCCCACGGCTCGCCGTCGAGATCGGTGACGACACCACCCGCCTCCCGCACGAGCAACACACCAGACGCGTGCGCGCGCACGTTGTCGTACTGCCAGTGCAGGTCCATCCGGCCGGCGGCGACCTGGGCGAGCTGATGGGTCACCGGCACGGAGATCCGGACGTAGAGCGCCTCCTTCGCCACCGCGCTGTACGAGGCACCCACCCGGTCCGCCATCTCCGGTCCCTGGCCCGGCCGGGCCTGTCCGGTGCCGGCCAGCGCCCCGTCCAGTGACGTCTTGTCCGAAACCCGCAGCCGGACGCCGTTCAGGAACGCGCCGCCGCCCTCGGTGGCCGTGAACATCTCGTCGAACAGCGGGAAGTACAGGACGGCCAGCACCGGGCGGCCGTCGCGGACGAGGCTCACCCCGATGTTCCAGTCGGTCATGCCGTGGACCGCGTTCATGTTGCCGCCGACGGGGTCGACGAGCCACCAGTCGCCCTCGCCGAGCGGTCCGGAGCCGTGTTCGTCGTCGAGCCGGCGAGCGTTCGGATGAATGTCGGCCAGCTCGGGCTTCAGCAGGTCGGCGACGGCCGCGTCGTTGGCGTGGACGGCGGCGACGATCTCGGCGAGGCCGGACGCGCGGGACTCCGTGGAGTACCGCTTCAGCATGCGCGTTCCGGCACGGCGGACGGCCGCGGTGGTGGCGGCGATCATGGCTTCCTCCAGGATCGAGTGTCATGCAAGCGGATCTGAACCTGTTGACCGTGCTGGACGCCCTGCTCGAGGAGGGCAGCGTGATGGGCGCGGCCGAGCGGCTGCACCTGTCGTCACCCGCGGTCAGCCGGACGCTCGGCCGGATCAGGAAGGTGACCGGCGACGACATCCTGGTGCGCACGGGCCACTCGATGACGCCGACGCCGTACGCGCTCGCGATCAGGGAAGAGGTGCACCGGCTGGTGCGGCAGGCCAACGCCGTGCTGTCGCCGAGCCGGGAGCTGGACCTCGCCGCGCTGGACCGCACGTTCACCCTGCAGTGCCACGACGCGCTGGCCTCGTCGCTGGTACCGCGGCTGGTCGGCAGGGTCGCGGAGCAGGCACCGGGCGTGCGGCTGCGGGTGCTGGCCGAGCACTCCGCCGACACGGACGACCTGCGGCACCGAGTCGACCTGGAGCTCGGCGGTGGCACCCCGGACCTGCCGGAGTTCCGCTCGGAGACGCTGGGCACCGATCCGCTCGCCGTCGTCATGCGGTCCGGTCACCCCTGCGCCGACCTGCTCGACCTGCCGGCCTACGCGGCCCAGCCGCACGTGGTGATCTCCCGGCGCGGCCGGCTCACCGCACCGATCGACGACCTGCTGGCAGCGGCCGGCCTGCACCGCAGGGTGATCGCGAGCGTGGCGACCGTGCACTCCGCTCTGCAGATCGCGGCGGCGAGCGACGCGCTGGTCACCACCACGGCGATCCTGTGCCGCCCGCTGGTCGAGGCGTTCGGGCTGATCACCAGGCCGCTGCCGGCCGAGTCCCAGGAGGCGGCGATCAACTGCAACTGGCACCAGCGCTACGACTCCGACCTCGCCCACGCGTGGCTGCGCGACCAGGTGCGTGCCACCCTCACCGAGGTGCTAGCGGCAACGCGATGACGCCGGGAAATCGCGGGTTCTCGGCCTCGTCGAGCATGGCGGCCGCAACGGTCTCCCGGCTCACCGCGGCGCCGAGGTCGAACGGCGGCGCGGCATCCAGTCCGACCGTGCGCCGGCCGGGGCTCTCCGGCCCGTCGCTGAGCACCCCGGCGTGGAAGACGGTGCCCCCGGCGGCGAGCACGGCGTTGTCGGCCGCGATCTTGTCCGGAATCCGGTCGCCCATCAGCTTCCAGAGCACGGCGGCGCCTTCGCCCGCGGCCTCGGCGGACGCGCCCGTGCCGTAGGCGCCGAGCCAGATGATCCGCTTCGGCTCGGCGGCGATCACCGCCTTGGCGCCGTCGAACAGCACGCCGGCCACGTCGGTGCCGAGGCCGGACAGGACGACGGAATCCGTGTCGACTGCCGCGGCGATGCTCGCTGGGTCGCTCACGTCGCCGGCGACCTTGCGCAGGTTCGGGTGATCCAGGCTGATTTTCCGCAGGTCGCGGGCGATCGCGGTGACGGTGTGGCCGCGTTCCAGAGCCAGCCTGGCGAGAGTGAGACCGGTCCGGCCGGAGGCCGCGAGCACGATGAGGTTCATGCCGAAGACGCTAGGCAGGCCACCGATTGACATCAAATGAAAGCTCGTCAACCGATGATTTACCCAGGCGCAATCAGCCCTCGTCGCGCAGCTTCTCCAGCGCGGAAGCCAGATCGTCCGGGTACTCGGACGTGAAGGTGACCCACTGACCGTCCGCCGGGTGGTGGAACCCGAGCTGCCGCGCGTGCAGCCACTGCCGCGACACCCCGAGCCGCTTGGCGAGCGTCGGGTCGGCGCCGTAGGTCAGGTCGCCCACGCACGGGTGGTGCAGCGCGGAGAAGTGCACGCGGATCTGGTGGGTGCGCCCGGTCTCCAGGTGCACCTCGACCAGCGAGGCGGCCCGGAACGCCTCGATCACCTCGTAGTGCGTGATCGACGGCTTGCCCGAGTTCATCACGGCGAACTTGTAGTCGTGCTTGGGATGCCGGTCGATCGGCGCGTCGATCGTGCCCTTGATCGGATCCGGATGCCCCTGCACGATCGCGTGGTAGACCTTGTCGACGGTCCGCTCTTTGAAGGCGTGCTTCAAAGCCGAGTACGCCGACTCGGACTTCGCGACCACCATCACACCGGTCGTGCCCACGTCGAGGCGATGCACGACACCCTGCCGTTCGGCGGCACCGGACGTGGCGATGCGGTGCCCCGCTGCGGCGAGCCCGCCCACGACGGTCGGCCCGGTCCACCCCGGTGACGGGTGCACGGCGACACCCACGGGCTTGTCGACGACGATGATGTCGTCGTCCTCGTGGATCACGACCAGACCCTCGACGGGAATCGCCTGGACGGTGACGGGCTGCGGAGGCGCGGGCAGCGTGATCTCCAGCATCGCCCCGGCCGTCAGCCGGTCGGACTTGCCGACGACCCGTCCGTCGATCAGCACGTCGTCCGCGTCGGCGATGGCCGCCACCGCGGTGCGGGACAGACCCAGGAGCTTGGCGAGGCCCGCGTCGACACGCATGCCGTCCAGCCCGTCGGGAATCGGCAGCGTTCGGTATCCGCTCACGCCTCGACCTTCTTCTCTTCTTTGTGGACCGTCCCGTCGTAGTCGTGCTGCATGAGCGCCAGCACCACGATCGTCGCGCCACCGCAGACGATCGCCATGTCGGCGACGTTGAACACCGGCCACACTCGGCCGAACGGGTCGAAAAGCGACAGGAAGTCCACCACGTGGCCGCGCATCGGACCCGGCTCGCGGAACAGGCGGTCGGCGAGGTTGCCGACGGCGCCGCCCAGCACGAGGCCCAGGCCGACGGCCCAGGGCTGGGAGCGGAGGTTGCGCGAGATCCAGAGGATGAACCCGACGACGCCGAGCGCGATGAGCGCCAGGATCCACGTCATGCCCTCGGCCATGCCGAACGCGGCGCCGGGGTTGCGGACGAACGTCAGGTAGAGCACGCCGCCGAACAGCTTGATCGGGTCGGCACCCTCGAGGAACGCCACGGACAGGACTTTGGTGAGGACGTCCAGGGCGAGCACGCCGGCCGCCAGCGCGGCGAGGAGCTTGATCCTCGGCTCCGGCAGCGACCCGCTGAGCGAGAACTCCGGCTCGATGACGTCGTCGTCGGACACGACCCGTTCGGCGGCGGGCTTGTCCTCCGCGGGCTTCTCGGCAGCCTCGCCGGCGTCGGAGTCGGTGTCGTCGTCGTCATCGGCGAGCTCGACGCCGACGAACTCGTTGGACTTCGGTTCCTCGACCGGCTTCGGCTCGCTGACCTGCGCTTCGGCAGGCGTGTCAGCGGCCTTCTCCTCGGCCTTGGACTCGTCACTCACCAGGTCATTGTCCACTACCGGGACTACGCGAGGAACGGCGGCAGGGTTCGGCTGTCGTCCTCGGGCACCCAGCGACCGTCGCGCTGCGTGTAGGTCCACTTCGGACCCTCGGTGACGAGAGTGCGCAGCGCCGCCACCAAACGGTCCACGTGCTCGGCCGTCGTGCCCAGGCCGATCGACGCGCGGACGGCGCGCTCCTCGTGCGATCCGACCTGCTTGACGAGCCTGCCGACGATCACGTGCGCGCAGAACGCCCCGTCCCGGACGCCGATGCCGTACTCGGCGGACAGCGCCGCCGCGAGGAAGCCCGCGTCGAAGCCGGAGATCGTGAAGCTCACGACACCCACCTTGTCGGCGTCGGTCAGGATCGACAGCTCGCGGAAGCCGGGGACCGCGCGCAGGCCGTCCCGCAACCGGGCCAGCAACTCCTGCTCGTGCGCGACGGTCTGCTCCCAGTGCCGCGACAGGATCTCGCAGGCCGACGCCAGCGCGTGCACGCCGACGACGTTCGGGCTGCCGGCCTCGTGCCGCTCCGGCACCGCGGACCACGCGACGCCCAGGCGGTCGCCGTGGTCGGTCACCTTCGCGGTCGCACCGCCGCCGACCAGGTACGGCTGGGCCTGCTGCAGCCAGTCCGCGCGGCCGACGAGCACACCAGCGCCGAACGGCGCGTAGATCTTGTGACCGGAGAACGCGATGTAGTCGACGCCCAGCTCACGCACGTTGATCGGGCGGTGCGGGGCGAGCTGCGCGGCGTCCAGCGCGATGCGCGCGCCGTGCCGGCGGGCGACCTTCGCGAGCTCCGCGACCGGCCACAGCTCGCCCGTGACGTTGGACGCCCCGGTGACGATCACGAGCCGAGGGCCGACCGGGGCGGCGGCCAACGCCCGGTCCAGCGCGACAACAGCGGCGCCGGACGAAGACGGGGCAGGAATGCGCTGAACGTTCGGGCCGCGCCACGGCAGCAGCGCCGCGTGGTGCTCGCTGTCGAACAGCACGACCGCGGTGTTGCGGGGAATGCTGCGCGCCAACAGGTTCAGCGAATCCGTGGTGTTGCGGGTGAAGACGACGGTGTCGGACGAGTGCGCGGCGACGAACCTGCGGATGCGGTCCCGCGCCTGCTCGTAGACCCGAGTCGAGACCTGGGAGGCGAACCCGGCGCCGCGGTGCACGCTGGCGTACCAGGGCAGCAGCTCGTCGACGGCGTCGCGCACCTCCTGCAGACACGGCGCCGAAGCCGCGTGGTCGAGGTTGGCGTACGTGACGCGCTCTCCGGTGACGAGCGGAACGCGCAGGTCAGCGCCGACAACAGCGGGAACGACCGTGGTCTGAGGGGTGATCGCGAGCGTCATCGAGCTGCCTCCGAGGCCAGGGGCCTCGCCGTGCGAAGGCCCGCGCTTGACCGGCGCCCCACGCGCCGGACCAGGTCCTCACCAAGGGCACCCCACCGCGGTTGGAGGGTTGCCGGCCAGCAAGCTTGGGCTTGACGCTGGCTCTCATGACCTGCCGATGACGTTAGCGGAGCCTCGCGGCGTCCGTCGACAACCGATCACATGCTGAGAAGCCTCGGAAACCGACTAATCGCCGGTCTCGCCCTTCCACCGTGCGTAGCGACCGGCCCGGTCCACAGCACGTATGCGCCGCTCAGCGGCTTCACGTGCCTCCTCGGTGGTGACGATGAGCAACTGGTCGCCGATCTGCAGCCGGGTCGTCGGTTGTGGCGTGAAACTCTTCCCCGACCGCACCACGAGGCTCACCGTGGCACCGATCGGCAGCCGCAGCTCGGTCATGTAGACGCCGTGCAGCTTCGACCCGCGCTGGATGTGCACCTGCAGCAGCTCGGCGCTCAGCTCGTCCAACGGCGAGGAGTCGACCTGCACCTCCTGCGGCTCGCCCTCGCGCACCAGCCCGAGCCGCCGCGCGAGGAACGGCAGCGTCGTGCCCTGCACCACCGTCAGCACGACGACCAGCACGAACACCGCGTCGACCAGCTGCCGCGCGCCCTCGACGCCCTGGATCAACGGGATCAGCGCGAACACGATCGGCACCGCACCGCGCAGCCCCGACCAGGACAGGAACACCTGCTCCCGCCACGGCACCCGGAACGGCAGCGAGGCGAGCAGCACCGACAACGGCCGCGCCACGAACGTCAGCACCACCCCCGCGATCAGCGCCGGGACCAGCACGTCGAGCAGCCGCGTCGGGGCGGCGTAGAGGCCGAGCAGGACGAAGAGGCCGATCTGCGCGAGCCACCCCAGTCCCTCGGCGAACGACAGCGTGTCCGCGCGGTGCGGCAGCCGGGCGTTGCCGAGGGCCAGCGCGGCGACGTAGGTGGCGAGGAAGCCGGAGGCGTGCGCCAGATCGCCTGCCGTGTAGGCGATCACGCACACGGCCACGGTGGCGAGCGGGTACAGGCCGGTGGCGGGCAACGCGGCCCGTCTCAGCGCGGCGGCACCGAACAAGCCCAGCAGCACGCCGATGAGCGCGCCCGCAGCCAGCTCGTAGACGACCAGCAGCGGCGCGGTCCACGAGATCTTGTCCGCCGAGGCCAGCAGCACGACCGCGATGTAGACGGGCGCGTCGTTGAGGCCGGACTCCAGTTCGAGCGCGCCGGTGAGCCGCGCTCCCACGCCTAAGGACCGCAACACGCTGAAGACGGCCGCCGCGTCCGTGGACGACAGCACCGCACCCCACAGCAACGCCATCCGCCAGTCGAGGCCGAGCAGGAAGTGCAACGCCGTGCCGGTGACCGCGACGCTCACCGCAACGGCCACTGTGGACAGTGCCACGCCTAACCACAGCGAGGACTTCACGGCGTGCCAACGGGTCGTGATGCCGCCCTCGGTCAGGATCAGCACGAGTGCCGCGATGCCGAGAGACTGCGTCAGGCCGGCGTCGTCGAACTTGATGCCGAAGACCGCCTCGCCGAGGAGCACCCCGATGCCCAGGTACAGCAACAACGAGGGCAGCCCGAGCCGGGTCGACACCCGCACCGCGATCACCGAGATCAGCAGAACGGCTGCGCCGATGCCCAGTACGACCGTGATGTCACCCACCTGGACCATTCTGGTTGATCACCACCGGATTGGACGAATCCGAAACCGCAAGGCAACCAGACGTTCGCACCTGGCGAGCACGTGCACGGTGGAGCATGTTGATCAGTGGCTCAACCCCCTGCCCTGCACGGCGTTGCACCCCACGCGGACGTGATCGCCTACACGCTGCGGGGCCTGGCCGCCTGAGGTTTCTGCGTCAGCACCTGCACGGCCTCGTCGAGCACCGGTTCGACGAGGCCGGGCAGGGTCGCGAACATCTGCGCCTGACCGAGGTAGAGGCTGAACGCGATCAACGCGCGCTTCTTGGCGTGCTCGTGGCCGAACCCGAGCTGCTCGAACAGCTCGGTCAGGTAGCCCAGCCTTCTCTCCGTGACGCGCCTGAGGACCGGCGCGATCACCTCGTTCTCGGCGTTGGCCTGCAACGCCATCTCCACCGAGCCCTTGCGGTGCCGGTCGAGCACTGTTTCGAACAGCGTCCTGAGCTTGTCGTGCGGCGTCCGCCCCGACTCGACCAGCTCGATGACCTTCTCGGTGTGCTCGCGCTCCCACCGCTCGACCGTCGCTTTGAGCAGCGCGTCGCGGTTCGGGAAGTGGTGGTAGACGCTCCCCTTGGTCGCGCCCGCCCTGGCGGCGAGCGGTTCGACGGCGACGGCCTGGAGCCCGCCTTCCGCCAACGCTCTCAGCGCGATCTCAGTCCAGTCGTCACGGGTGCGGCGCATTTCCGTACGCTAGCGTATGGTTCGCCAACATACGGTGCCGTATGGAAGGAGCGTGTCGTGGTTCGCAACGTGCATGTGCGGGAGCTCCCGGTCCCGGCCGGGCCGTTCGTCGAGCGCATCCAGGAGCTGTGGCCGGTGGCGTGGCCCGCGATGAGGTTCGACCGGCCGTTGGGCGTGGGCGCGGACGGCGGCCACGGCCCGATCCGCTACCGGTGCACGGCCTTCGAGCCGGGTTCCTCGATCACCTTCGAGTTCGTCGGCGTCTCGGGCACGCACACGTTGTCCGCCTCCGGCAACGTCCTGCGCCACGAGCTGGTCGCGTCGTTCGGCCTCGCCGGCCGCCTGCGCTGGGCGCTCGTCGTCCGGTGGCTGCACGACGCCCTGCTGGAGGACTTCCTCGACAACTGCGAGCGGACCGCAGGCCGCGAGCCTGCCGCACCGGCGCGGTGGTCACCCTGGGTGCGACTGGTGCGACGGGTGTTCGGCATGCTCGACCGGCAGCCGTCCCGCACCTGATCAGGACTTGCGCACCAGCAGCTGCGCCTGCTGGAACCGCTCGCCCTCGCCCGGCTCCCGCACCAGCCGCGCGACCTCTACGAACCCGGCCTGGCACAACAGGTCCGCGAGACTGCCGGGCGACCACCGGTAGGCGAGCGTCACCTTGTGGTCGAACTCCCGCGGCTCCGGGTCGTCCCCCGCGAAGAACCCGAGCAGCAGATGGCCACCGGGCGCCAGCACCCGCTCGAACTCCGCGAACACCGCCGGTAGCCGCACCGGAGGCGTGTGGATGACCGAGTAGAAGGCGAGGATGCCGCCGAGCACCCCGTCGCCGAGGTCCAGCGCGGTCATCTCGCCCTCGTCGAACCGCAGTCCCGGATGCGCCCGGCGTGCCAGGGCGATCATCTCGGACGACAGGTCGACACCGAACGCGTTCAGCCCGAGCGCGTTCAGGTGCGCCGTCAGGTGGCCGGGCCCGCACCCGAGATCGGCAACCGGCCCGGCGCCGCGCACCAACTCGGCGAACGCGGCCAGCAGCGCGCGTTCCAGCGGCAGCCGGTCGAGGATGTCGCTGAACAGCTCGGCGTACAGGGGCGCGACGGCGTCGTAGGCGGCCTTGGTGTCGTGCAACGCGGACTGGTCGGTCACGTCGAAAACCGTAGTGCCCCAAGGCGAGGCGGCCTCGGCGGGCCGCCTCGCCCCGCAACGAACCACGACCGGCGCGTACGTCCCCCTCCGCAGGAGGCCACCGAACAATTCCCCCTTGCTCGTCGGTCTGGGATCGACCGTAGCGAGGGGGTCTGACAATTTTCGGCGGCAGACGCGGAACGGGGCCGCCGTCCGAAGACAGCGGCCCCGCTGAACCGACATCACACCCGTGCGACCGCCACGCGAACCTTGAGGCCGTCACCCACGGTGCCCTCGGAGGTCCCGGAACCGAACACCACCGACGACGTGAGCGTCTCGGCCTGCACGAACTCCAGGTGCGGCTGCACGGCCGAGCGCACGGCGTCCGGGAGCTCCAGCGTCAGCGCGATCCGGTCGGACACGTCCAGCTGAGCGTCCTTGCGGGCCTGCTGCACGACGCGCACCAGGTCGCGCGCGATGCCCTCGGCCTCCAGCTCGGGCGTCACCGCCGTGTCGAGCACGACGACGCCCGCACCGCCCGGCAGCGCCGCCGTGGCAGCCGGATCCGTTGCCACCAACCGCTGTTCGTACTCGCCCTCGAACAGCTCGACGCCGGCGGCGACCACCCGGCCGTCCACTTCGGACCAGTCACCGGCCTTGACGGCCTTGATGACCTTCTGCACGTTCGGCCCGAGGCGCGGACCGGCGGCACGCGCGTTCACGACGAGCTGGAACTGCCCGTAGGCGTCGACGTCCGTGGACAGCGACACCTCCTTGACGTTGACCTCGTCGCGCACGATCTCCGCGAAGTCCTCCAGCGACGCCGCCACCGGAGACGCCACCGTCAGGCGCGCCAGCGGAAGCCGCACGCGCAGCTTGTTGGCCTTGCGCAACGACAACGCCGTCGAGCAGACGTCCCGCACCTCGTCCATCGCCGCCACGAGCGCGTCGTCGGCTGGCAGGTCCGCCGCCGACGGGAAGTCCGTCAGGTGCACCGAACGCCCACCGGTCAGCCCCCGCCACACGACCTCGGTCGTGTACGGCAGCAACGGCGCCGCCACGCGCGTGACGACCTCCAGCACGGTGTGCAGGGTGTCGATCGCGTCCTGCTCGCCGTCCCAGAACCGCTGCCGCGACCGCCGCACGTACCAGTTCGTCAGCACCTCCAGGTACTCGCGCACCAGCTGGCACGCGCCGGAGATGTCGTAGACGTCCATCGCCGCCTGGACGTCGCGGACCAGGTCGTGCGTCTTCGCCAGCGCGTACCGGTCGAGCACGTGCTGGGAGTCGACCCGCCAGGTGCCCTCGCGACCGGAAGCGTTGGCGTACAACGCGAGGAAGTACCACGAGTTCCACAACGGCAGCACCGCCTGGCGCACCGCGTCGCGGATGCCGCGCTCGGTCACCACCAGGTCGCCGCCGCGCAGGATCGGCGACGCCATGAGGAACCAGCGCATGGCGTCGGAGCCGTCGCGGTCGAAGACCTCGTTGACGTCCGGGTAGTTCTTGAGCGACTTGGACATCTTCTGACCGTCGTCACCGAGCACGATGCCGTGCGCCACGCAGTCGCGGAACGCCGGCCGGTCGAACAACGCCGTCGCGAGCACGTGCAGCGTGTAGAACCAGCCGCGCGTCTGCCCGTTGTACTCGACGATGAAGTCGCCGGGGTAGTGGTTCTCGAACCACTCCGCGTTCTCGAACGGGTAGTGCACCTGCGCGAACGACATCGAGCCCGACTCGAACCAGCAGTCGAGCACGTCCGGGATGCGGCGCATGGTCGACCGACCGCTCGGGTCGTCCGGGTTCGGCCTGGTCAGCTCGTCGATGAACGGCCGGTGCAGGTTGTCGGGACGCACGCCGAAGTCGCGCTCCAGCTCGTCCAGCGACCCGTACACGTCCGTGCGCGGGAACTCGGGGTTGTCCGAGACCCACACGGGCAGCGGCGAGCCCCAGTACCGGTTGCGCGAGATGTTCCAGTCGCGCGCGTTCTCCAGCCACTTGCCGAACTGGCCGTCCTTGATGTGCGCGGGCACCCAGTTGATCTGCTGGTTGAGCTCGACCATCCGGTCCTTGAACTGCGTGACCGCGACGAACCACGCCGACAGCGCGCGCTGGATCAGCGGGTTCGCGCACCGCCAGCAGTGCGGGTAGGGGTGGTCGTAGGTCTCGTGGCGCAGCAGCAGGCCCGCTTCCTTGAGGTCGCGGATGATCAGCTTGTTCGCGTCGAAGACGTGCACGCCCTGGTACGGCGCCACCTCGGCGGTGAACTTGCCGTCCGGCCCGACCGGCACGACGACGTCGATGCCCGCCGCGTCCGTCACGACCTTGTCGTCCTCACCGAACGCCGGTGCGATGTGGACGATGCCGGTGCCGTCGTCGGTGGTCACGTAGTCGGCCGTGAGCACCTGGTGCGCGTTCTCGCGGCCCACGAAGAAGTCGAACGGCGGCAGGTACTTCTTGCCGACCAGGTCCGAGCCCTTGTAGCGGGCGACGACCTCGGGCTCCTCGCCCAGCTCCCGCGCGTACGCGGCGACCCGCGCCTCGGCGAGCAGGTACTTCTCACCGTCGGCGCCCACGACCGTCACGTAGTCGACGTCCGGGTGCACGGCGGCGGCCAGGTTGCTCGGCAGCGTCCACGGCGTGGTCGTCCAGACCAGGGCCCGCTCACCGGACTCCAGGCGCAGCGCCACCGTGACGGCCGGGTCCTGCCGGTCGCGGTAGGCGTCGTCCATCTTGGTCTCGGTGTTGGACAACGGCGTCTGGCAGCGCCAGCAGTACCAGAGCACCCGGAAGCCCTCGTAGATCAAGCCCTTGTCCCACAAGGCCTTGAACGCCCACATGACGCTTTCCATGTAGTCGAGGTCGAGCGTCTTGTAGTCGTTGTCGAAGTCGACCCAGCGCGCCTGCCGCGTCACGTACTCGCGCCACTGGTCCGTGTACTGCAGCACGGACGTGCGGCACGCCTCGTTGAACTTCTCGATGCCGAGCTCGTCGATCTCGTGCTTCTGCGTGATGCCGAGCTGCTTCTCCGCCTCGTACTCGGCGGGCATGCCGTGCGTGTCCCAGCCGAACCGGCGCTCGACGTGCTTGCCGCGCATGGTCTGGTAGCGCGGTACGACGTCCTTGACGTAGCCGGTCAGCAGGTGCCCGTAGTGCGGCAGACCGTTGGCGAACGGCGGGCCGTCGTAGAAGACGAACTCGTTCGCGCCGTTCTCGCCGGCCGGGTTGCGGTCGATGCTCGCCTGGAAGGTCTCGTCGTCCTTCCAGTACCCGAGCACGTCCTGCTCGAGGTTCGGAAAGGACGGCTGCGCCGGGACCTCGTTCGCTCCGGCCCTGGGGTAGGCCATCGTCACTGCTCCTCGCGGTCATGTGGGACACGCGAGGACGACACGCCGGACGTTGCCCGGCAGGCCGCGGTACCACCCCGCTTGCCCACCCTCCGCTCGGCGAACAGCGGGTGAGCCTCTCGTTCATCGGCTGTGACGGGCCGGTCCCGTCCGGTTCTACTGAGGTTCGGCGAACCCGTTCTTCCGGAGGCTCCCCGGTGATGGCCGGATCGGTGCCTGTAGCTACAGGGTACGGGTCGGTGCAAACCGTATGCTCGCCGGATGACGTTGACCATCGCGTTGTCGATCGTGCTGGCCCTGCTGTTCTTGGCGACGGGCGCGGGCAAGCTGTTCGGGGCGAAGGCGTCGCTGCAGGCACGTGACCACTTCCGGATGAGCGGTGCGCTCTGGCGGACCATCGGCGCTCTGGAGTGGGCCGGCGCCGCGGGCCTGATCGTCGGACTGGTCACGTGGCCGTGGGTGGCGCAGGCGGCCACCGTCGGACTCGGGCTGCTGATGGTCGGCGCCACGATCACGCGACTGCGGTACGACTCGAAGCCGACCGGCGTGGTGGTGGACCTGGTGCTGCTGGCGCTGCTGATCACGTTGCTGTTCCTGGACCGGTGAGCCACGAGTTCCTCGTCCTCGGCACGCCGGAGGTCCGGCGCGGCACCGCGCTCGTCGACGTGGGACACGCCCGGCAGCTGAGCGTGCTGGCGGTGCTGCTGGTGGACGTCAACCAGGTGGTCGGCGTCGACAGTCTGCTCGCCCGCGTCTGGGGTGAGACGCCGCCGCGCCAGGCCAAGGCAGCGCTCTACAGCTACGTGTCGCGGCTGCGGACCGCGCTGGACGGGCTGCCGATCGTGCGCCGCTCCGGCGGGTACGTGCTGGAGGCCGATCCTGCCTCCATCGACCTGCACCGCTTCCGTTCTCTCGTGGCTCGGGGCCGGCCCGGCGAGGCCCTGGCGCTCGTGCGCGGCGAACCGTTCGGGGGGCTGCACGGGCCGTGGTTCGACGGTCTGCGCGAGACGGTGGCCCGCGAGATCACCGCCGCCGAACTGGACCACACCGACGCCAGGCTCGCCGCGGGCGAACACCGGTCCCTGGTGACCGAGCTGACCGCGCGCGCCACGTCACGTCCTCTCGACGAACGGCTCGCGGGGCAGCTGATGCGCGCGTTGATCGGCGCCGACCAACGGTCCGATGCGCTCGCCCACTACTCACAGCTGAAACACCGGCTCGCGGACGAACTGGGCCTCGACCCCGGCCCCGCACTGCGCGACCTGCACGCGTCGCTCGTCCAGCGTCCACAGTGGAGCCCACGCCAGCTTCCCGCCGCACCAACGGGTTTCACGGGCCGGGAAGCCGAGCTGGCGGCGCTGGACGACGGCCCGATCGTCACGATCACCGGACCCGCCGGCACCGGCAAGACGTGGCTCGCGCTGCACTGGGCGCACGCGCACGCCGCCGACTACCCGGACGGCCACCTGTTCGTGGACCTCAACGGCAGCGACCCCGCCGACGTCGTCCGCGCGTTCATCACCGCGTTGGGCACCGCGCCCGACGGCATCCCGCCTGAACCGCACGCGCAGACAGCGCTCTACCGCACGTTGCTGGCGGACCGGCGCATGCTGATCGTCCTCGACAACGCCGCCGACACGGCCCAGGTCGTGCCGTTGCTGCCCGGAACGCCACGGTGCCGTGTGGTCGTGACGAGCCGTGAACGCCTTCCCGGCCTGGTCACAGCGCACGGCGCCCGTCCCGTGGTGCTCTGAGTAGATCCACTCATGGCGCCCTCGGCGCCGGTTCCCCAGACTTACCGCCGAGGGGATTGGGGGATCACATGAAGATTCTGGCACTCGCCGCCCTGGTGAGCACCGCCGTCACGCCGGTGCAGGAGTTCTCGTTCGAGGCGGAGGCAAACGCCTGGCCGGTGCACGGCAGGTCCGCGCACTGGTCGGCTCCGACCGATGAGATCAGGGTCGGGCTGCGGCGTTCCGACAACACGATCAGGATCCACGCGGAGCACGGCGGTCTGCGTGACTACCTGCTGGTCGAGCTGTCCCGGCACGACGGGCAGCCGATCACGGCCGGCACGTACCACGACGAGAAGGTCCTGGTCGTGAGCGACGGCTACGGATGCGTGGACGACACGGCCGACTTCACGGTCGATCGCGTCGAGTACAACGCCGACGGGTGGACCGACGTGTTCCAGGCGTCGATCACGCACACCTGCGGCGACCAGCCCTTCAACGCGTTCCGCGCACGGGTCGACTTCAACCGCTGACCTCAGAACCGCGGGGAGTCCGCTACCACCTGTCGGCCGGATCGACGAGAACGGCGACTTCGTCGTCGAGCACCACCTCGAAGACCGGGGCGGCTCTGCCTTCAGGGTCGTCAGGTGGGGTCCTCGGAGACCTCCTGGCGGGGCGCGCGATGGCGCGACACCAGCGTCGCGTCGGGGCGGCACACCGCGCACGGCGTGAACTGCAACTGTCGTGCCTCCTGCACCGGGAGGCCCAGACTGGGCCTCCCGGCGAGCCAGGAACACGAGCTCAGGTGGTACCGGGGCCGCTCGTCCAGCACCCGCACCTCGTCCACCAGATCGGCCACCGCGAGCAGGTCCGCCGCGTCGGTGTCCTCTTCCGGTGGTTCTTCGTCAGCGGGCGGCGTGTCGGCTCCGGACGAGATCTCCGGCGCAACCACCACCCGTTGATCATCAGCTACAGCTAGTTGATCTACACTCTGCGCGACGGCTGCGGGGTCCCCCGGACGTCGTCGCCACCAGTCCCAGAGCAGGACCAGGGCGGCGAGCACGCTCGCGCCCACGGACGACCACGCCCAGATCGTGTTGGACGTGGTCAGCGCGGGCACGAGCAGGCCGAGGGCAGCCAGCACCAGAAGTAGAACTACGAAGAGCACCTAATGAACAGTAGTTCAGCCCGCTTCGGCGCGTGCGCCGAAGGAGTAGCCCTGGGAACGGCCCTCGGACGGTGCGGCCGGGCCGCGGTCCTGCAGGTCGCGCAGGGACGACTCGAGCATCGTCTTCAGTCGCGTGCGGTACTCGCGCTCGAACGTCTGCAGCTTGTCGATCTGCTTCTCGAGCGTGTTCTTCTCCTGGGTGATGTTGCCCATCACCTCGGCGTGCTTGCGCTGCGCGTCGCGGTCGAGCGCGGTGGCCTTCTCACGGGCCTGCCGCTCGAGCGTCTCGGCGCGCGTGCGCGCGTCGTTCAGCATGGTCTCGGCACGCGTGCGCGCCTCGTTGACCATCGTGTCGGCCTTGGCACGGGCCTCGGACAGCAACTGCTCCGACTTCGTGCGGGCCTCGGACAGCATGCCGTCGGCTTCGGCCTTGGCCTCGCCGGTCAGCCGGTCCGCCATCTCCTGGGCCAGACCCAGGACCTTCGCGGCCTGCACGTGGTGGTCGCCGCCCCCACCGGGGGACGTCTGCTCCAGCACCGACGGCGGCGGGACCGGCGCCAGGCGGCGCGGCTCCTCGACCACCGGGACGCGGGTCGTCATGGGGCTGGAAGAAGCCTTCGCGCGCGCGTCGTCGAGGTCGGCGCGTGCGGTCTCGAGCTGCTGGTCGAGCTGCTCGACCTGCTGACGGAGGTCGTTGTTCTCCTCGATCAAGCGGGCCAGTTCGCCCTCAACCAGGTCGAGGAACGCGTCCACCTCGTCCTCGTTGTAGCCCCGCTTGCCAATCGGCGGCTTGCTGAACGCGACGTTGTGCACGTCAGCGGGGGTCAACGGCATCGGATCACCTCTCGCACTCCTGGGCTGCGGTCATCCCCGGTTCCCCGTCACCTGGGATCTGCGAATCGCATCAGAATGATAACGACCAGCCACAGCACAATAATCGATAGGTCCAGCCCGACGCCCCCGATCCGCACAGTCGGGATCAACCGACGGACGGCGCGGACCGGAGGATCGGTCACGGTGTAAACGGTCTCCAGCGTCACGGCTACGCCGCCCGCGGGGCGCCACTCCCTCGCGAACGTCCTCACCATCTCGACCACGACACGCGCGGTCAGGAACAGGGAGAACGCGAACAGGAGGTAGAAGATGACGAGACGGATCGGGTCCACGGGGTCAACTCTAACCGTGGTTGCCGAACCCGCCCTCCGCCAGCTTCCGCCGGTCCTCCGCCGTCACGTCAACGTTGGGCGGTGAGAGAAGGAACACCCTGCTGGTGATCTTGTCCATGGACCCGCGCAGAGCGAACGCGAGACCTGCCGAGAAGTCGACGAGACGCTTGGCGTCCGCGTCGTCCATGTCGGTCAGGTTCAGGATCACCGGAGTGCCGTCGCGGTAGTGCTCCCCGATCGTGCGCGCCTCGCTGTAGTTACGGGGGTGAAGCGTGGTGATGCGCGCCAACGGGTTGCCTGCCGGCTCAGCGACCGGGCGCAGCCTGCTCACGGGTTCGCGCTGCGGCTCGACCGCGAGTGCGCCGTGCACGGGTGCATCGGCGCTCCAGCGCCGCGTGCTCGAGGGGCTGCCCCCGCGCCGCGACTCCGGCTCGTAGTCGTCCGACTCGTCGATGTCGGCCCGGTACCCGGAGCTCTGCAGCTCCGACCGGCCCGGCGTGAACACGCGGCTGCGCCGCGGGTAGGGGTCGTAGTCGTCGGCCTCGGCCGCGTACTCGGACCGGTAGTCGCCGTAGCGACCTCGGTCCTCGTCGTAGCCGGGGTCGTCTGCGTACTCGGCGGGGACCATCCCGAAGTAGGCCTTCAGCTTGTGCAAAGCGCTCATTCCAGCCCCTCCTCGGCGGTGCCCCACTCTTAGGGACGGTGCGGACGGTCCCGAGGTTCCCGACAACCTAAGGCAACGTTAGCCGTCGACTGCCGAGCAACGCCGTTCCGACACGCACACAGGTCGATCCGTGCGAGATGGCATCTTCCAGGTCTCCGCTCATCCCCGCTGACACCCGGGTGGCAGTGGGATGATCATCACGTAGGCCTGATACCACTGACGCCAACGCCTCAAACGCCTGCGCTGGCTTCATCGTCAAGGGAGCGACAGTCATCGCACCGCGAAGAATAAGATCACCCGAACGAGTGATCACGCCAGCCAGTTCCGGCACATCCGGGATCGCACACCCGCCGCGCGAGGTGTCACCGTCGATGCTGACCTGCAACAACACGTCGAGCTTCGTGCCTTTCGCGTGCGCGGCCCTCGCGAGCGCCTCGGCCAATCTCACGCTGTCCACCGAGTCGACCTGATCCGCCCACTCGACGACGGACTTGGCCTTGTTCCGCTGCAATCTGCCGACCATGTGCCATCTCGCGCCTTCGAGATGTCTCAATTGGCCGACCTTCGCGCTCGCCTCCTGATCGCGGTTTTCCGCGAAGTTCCGCAAACCGAGTTCGTAAAGGAGCTCCACATCGCTCGCCGGCCAGGTTTTCGTCACCGCGAGCAACATCACTTCGGAACGATCACGGCCGGCGGCTTCGCAGGCCTTCGCGATGCGTTCCTCGACCTCGGCGAGGTTCGCGGCGAGCTCTTCCCGCCTGCTCACGGTTCGATCCAGACGACCGACGCGAGCCGCCCGGTCGGGGCCTGCCTGCGGTGGCTGAAGAGGTCCTTCTCCTCGAACGTGCAACGAGGATCGACGCCGATCCTGCCCACCCCCGCGCTCGCGAGCTGGTTCCACAGCCCGGCCCGCAGATCGAGAGCGGGCGTGCCCCTGCGCGACTTCGAGGCGCTGCCGGGCAGGTGCTGCTCCACGTCCTTCTGCATCTCCGGCGGCACCTCGTAGCACTCGCCGCACACCGCGGGCCCGAGCAGGACCTCGATCCGTTCGAGCTCCGCGCCCTGCGCCATCATCGCCTTGAGCGCCTCGACGACCACCCCGACACGCGCACCGACACGCCCGGCGTGGACCGCGCCGACGACCCCGGCCTCCTCGTCACCGAGCAGCACCGGGACGCAGTCCGCGGTCAGCACCACGAGCCCGAGACCAGGCTGTTTCGTCACGACCGCGTCGGTGGCCTCCAGCGGTTCGGCCTGAGGTCCGTCGACCACGCCGACCGTACGGCCGTGCACCTGTTCCATCCACACCAAACGGTCCGGCGTGAGCCCGATGCCCTCGGCGAGCCGGGCACGGTTGGCCTCCACCGCTCTCTCGTCGTCCCCCACGTGGTCACCGAGGTTGAACGAGTCGTACGGGGCCTTGGACACGCCACCAGCGCGAGTGGTGACAACACGACGAATGCGCACACCCACACCCTAAAACGATGAACGGCGCATTCGTTCACCTCAGGTGGACAAATGCGCCGTTCATCGAGCTGCTAGCGCCGCATGAACGGCGGGACGTCGACCTCGTCGTCCGGGTCGTCGGTCACGGGCACCGGACGCGACGGCAGCGAACCGTTCTGCGACAGCGACCGCGGCACGCTCGGCACGTACCCGTTGCCCTGCACCGGCGACGGCTGCGGCGGCACCGTGGTGGGCGGCGGCGTCACCGGCGGGGCGGGCTGGGGCGTCGGCTGCGGCACCGGCGGAGGCGCCTGCACCACGGGCGGCGGGGTGTGCGTCTGCGCGACCGGCTGCGGCTGCGGTGCCGGGGTGTGCGTCGGCGCGGCCGTCGCGGTGGCGATCGGCCCGGAAGCCGTCCTGGGCGGCGACGACAGCGCCGTCGGCTCCAGCTTCTTGTGCGTGGGGCCGCCGCCGTCGAACCCGGCCGCGATCACCGTGACGCGGACCTCGTCGCCGAGGGAGTCGTCGATGACCGTACCGAAGATGATGTTCGCGTCCGGGTGCGCGGCCTCCTGGACCAGCGACGCGGACTCGTTGATCTCGAACAGGCCGAGGTCGGATCCACCCGCGATCGAGAGCAGCACGCCGTGCGCGCCCTCCATCGAGGCCTCCAGCAGCGGCGAGTTGATCGCCTTCTGCGCGGCCTGGACGGCGCGGCCCTCTCCTCTCGCGGAACCGATGCCCATCAACGCCGACCCGGCACCGGACATGACCGACTTGACGTCGGCGAAGTCCAGGTTGATCAGACCGGGCGTGGTGATCAGGTCGGTGATGCCCTGGACACCGGAGAGCAGGACCTCGTCGGCCGAGCGGAACGCGTCCATCAGGCTGACACCGATGTCGCCCAGCTGGAGCAGCCGGTCGTTGGGGATGACGATCAGCGTGTCGCACTCGTTGCGCAGCGCCTGGATGCCGTCTTCCGCCTGCTTGGCGCGGCGCTTGCCCTCGAACGAGAACGGCCGGGTGACGACACCGATGGTCAGCGCGCCGAGCTTGCGGGCGATCGAGGCCACCACCGGCGCGCCGCCGGTGCCCGTGCCGCCGCCCTCACCGGCGGTCACGAAGACCATGTCGGCCCCCTTGAGGACCTCCTCGATCTCCTCGCGGTGGTCTTCGGCGGCCTTGTGCCCGACCTCCGGGTTCGCGCCGGCACCGAGGCCGCGCGTCAGCTCGCGGCCGATGTCGAGCTTGACGTCGGCATCAGACATCAGCAAGGCCTGTGCGTCGGTGTTCACCGCGATGAACTCGACGCCCTTGAGCCCGACCTCGATCATGCGGTTGACGGCGTTGACGCCGCCACCACCGATGCCGACGACCTTGATCACCGCGAGGTAGTTGTGCGGGGGCGTCATCGGATCCGCCTTCCTGATCGTGGTCCGTGCTGTGGTGCTGGGTGGTGATGCACCCGGATTGAAACCCTCAACCTCTCATCGAGGCTCAGAGTTATGTCAACCCCATATGTTCCTGCTGGACGGTAAGCACCGGCGGTGCGTCGGTCCAGCAGGCGCGCCGTAGGGTCCCAACACTGTGCGCTACTACTCCCCGGTCGTGCCGTCAAGTAGGGCGCACGGCACTGTGCACGCCGCACCACAAGCCTAGTCGGACCCCGAATCAGAGATCGTCTCGCCCATGTGTTGACCACATTTCGGCCACTAGTCGCCGGTGGCGCCGTCCAGCAGCTCCCTGACGACGTCCAGCTGACCGGCGTGCCGGCCGGTCTCCTCGACGACGTGGGCCAGGACCCACCGGGCCGAGACCTCGCGATCGCCGCGGAACGGCACCACCTGGTCGAGGTCGCCGAGGATCTCCCGGCTGGTCTCGCACTGCCGCCGGTAGTCCGCGAGCAGTCCGGCGAGCGTCTCGCCCGGCTCGATGCGCCAGTCCGCGTCGGGGTCTTCCATCGTGTACGGCGCGCGCGACTCGCGTCCGGCAAGCACCACCTCGAACCAGTGGTGCTCCATCCACCGCACGTGCTTCACCACACCCGCGGCCGTCGTCAGCTTCGACGGCAGCACCGCGCGCGTCGCGTCGTCGTCCGACAGACCTTCGACCTTCAGCTCGATCGTCGCGCGCAAGTAGTCCAACAGGGCCGTGTACGTCGCGCGTTCATCGGCGACGAGTGGTGGTGCGGTACGTGTCATGCGGCGCAGCCTGCAGGAGCGTCTTCGTCACCGCACCGCATTTATCCGCTGGGCCGCGAGCCGCCCGGAGATGAGCACCGGCGGCACCCCGACGCCCGGTGTGGTGCCCGCGCCCGCCAGCGCCACGTTCTCGGCGCCGGGCACGACGTTGCGCGGCCGGAACGGCCCGGTCTGGGCGAAGGTGTGCGCGAGCCCGAACGGCGTGCCCGCGGCGTTGCCCCAGTCCATCGGCGTGACGAGCAGCTCGTCGCGAATGGCGTCGCCGAACCCGTCGAGGCCGCGTTTCTCCAGCGCGGCGACGAGCTCGTCGCGGTACCTCGGGCCGACGCGCGGCCAGTCGATCGGCGCCGTGCCGAGGTTCGGGCACGGCGCGAGCACGTAGTGCAGACCGTCCTGCGCGTGCGTGACGAGCAACGACGGGTCCGACATCAACCGTCCCTTGTGGACGATCTCGGCGAACGTCTCCCGCCACGCCGCCCCGAACAGGATGTTGTGGTGGCCGAGGTCCCACGTGCGGTCCGTCGCGACGTGCAACACCACGGCCGATGGCGACCAACGGTGCTTGAGCAGCCGCCGCGGGCGCTTCCCGAGCAGCCGGTACGCGTCCGGCAGCTCACACGCCAGCACGACCGCGTCCGCCGCAATCCGCTCGTCCGCGGTGTGTACGGCCGTGACGCGCGCACCGCTCCACTCCAGCCGCGTGACCGTTGCTCCGTAACGAAATTCAGCGCCGTGCTTGGTCGCCACTGCGGCAAGCGCTTGCGGCACTGCGTGCATCCCACCGCGCGGGTAGTACACGCCGGCAATGGTGTCCATGTACGCGATGACCCCGTACGCCGCGAGGGCCTGCTGCGGCGGCACACCGGCGTACAACGCCTGGAACGAGAACAGCCGAACCAGCCGCTCGTCGGTGATGAACCGCCGCAACTGCGGTTCCAACCGGCCGAACCCGCCCAGTCCTGCCAGCTTCACGAGCTCCGGCCTCAGGAGATCGGCCGGTGAGTCGAAGTTCGCCCCGATGAAGCGCTCGCGCTGCACCGCGTACAGCTCGCCGAGCCACCGCCGCAGCGCCCGGTACCCGGCCGCTTCCCTTGCCCCGCAGACGTTCCGGACCTCGTCCTCCATCGCGGCGGCATCGGTGTGCACGGCGATCCGCGACCCGTCCGCGAACCGCGCGTGGTAGGCGGGGTCGACCCGGTCGAGCGTCAGCCAGTCCGGCAGTCGCTCCCCCACCGCGGCGAACGCCTCGTCCAGGTACTCGGGCATCGTCAGCACCGTGGGCCCGCTGTCCGCCGTGAACCCGCCGACCTGGACGGTCCCGGCGCGCCCCCCTGGCACGTCTGCCTTTTCGAGCACGGTGACCCGGCGACCGGTGCCCCGCAGGTGCAACGCGGCCGACAGCCCGGCAAGACCAGCGCCCACCACCACGACGTGTCCTGCCATGCGTACTTCCTTCGGGTGACAACGGTCAATGCGGCTAATGCCGCGCGGAGCAGTCCGATGAGCACGGTAGTCGTTCACACCCAGGAGGCTCGTCTTGGCACCCGCACCCGCGTCCGTGCGTTCGCTCGTCATCGAAGCGATCGTGTTGGAACTCGTCACCAGCAGGCTGGGCAGCCTGTTCGTGCGGGTCGCGACAGCGCTGCGAGCGAACGGCTGAACCGGCGGGAGATCTCCATGTGCTCACAACCGGCTCCGTGGTCCCCGTACCGGCGTCCGCGCCGGTATCCCACCCCGTCACGGCCACCGACACCGCGGCCGTGACCTGTCGGTGAGCTTTTCCATCTGTTGTGGCCGGCAGGAGCCCTTGCGTCGTGGGGGGGGGGGGGGGGGGAAGGAGACGGGGGCCGAGGGGGGGGCGCGCAACCACCACCCACGGCGGC
>NZ_JBEXJN010000003.1:43106-185898 GCF_040609115.1 Lentzea sp. NPDC004782 | reverse complement strand
CTGTTGGGGGGGGCGGTTGGCGCAGGGGGTTGGCTTTGGTGGCCCCCCTCAGCGGCTGTGGGTGGACTCCGGGCCCCAACACCCCACGGCAAGGGTCGCGCTTGGCCGGGCATGTCGCGCAACAAGATGGAAGAGGCTCGGTCTTTGCGGACGCCGCAACAGCTAGGAAACCGTGGCCAGGTCTGGAGACGACACGTCGTACGCCGTGCCGGGCCGGGAAAGCAGCACCAGCAGCACGGCCGCCTTGCGCGGCGTGTCGTCGGAACTGCCCCACTTCACCACGCGGTTACCGCTCAGCGTCAGCTTCACGTCGGCGCCGGACGTGGCCGACAGCTGCACCACGTCGGGCCGCAGCTTCTCCGGCAGGTCGTTCAACACCCCGACCGCGGCGCGAGTGGCCGGGTCAGCGGGCGACGGCGCGGCCAGGACCAGTTCCGGCACGCCCGGTGCCGCCGCGGGGAGGACCGCGTAGTCCTTGCCGGTCGAGTCGACGAGGTGGAAGCCGTCGGGCAGCTTCACCGAGCCGACGGGTACGCGTTCGGTGATCAGCAACCGGACCGTGCCCGGCAGCTGGCGTTCCACCTCGACGGCGGCGACGCGGGGCACGGCGGCCACGCGCTCGTGGATGCCGACGAGATCCAGGCGCACCAACGGGGAGCCGGGCTCGATGGCGGCGGCGCGACGGACTTCGTCGTCGGTCAGCACCACGGCACCATGCACGTCTACCTGGTGGACGCCCAGCAACGGCGTGAAGAACACGCCGTACGTCAAGCCCACGATGGACAGCAACGTCAGCAGCGCGACCAGGCGGCGGCGCAGGATGATCCTGCGCCGCGCCCGGTACTCGGCGCTCTTCGGCCTCCGGTTCGAGGCTTGGCGAACTCGTGTGGACCTGCCACGAACCGGGGCACTCATGACGGCTCTTCGAGTGGCAGTGCGCTGACGATCTCGGGGCCGAGCATCGTCACGTCGCCCGCCCCCATGGTGATCACCAGGTCGCCCTCGCGGACGAGCGACGCCACCAGTGCGGGCACGCGGTCGAACGACGGCTCGTAGTGCACGGAAGCCGTCACCTGGTCGGCGATCAGCGCGCCGGAGACACCGGGTTCCGGTTCCTCGCGGGCGCCGTACACGTCCAGCACCACGACCTCGTCCGCCAACGACAACGCGGCGGCGAACTCACTGGCGAACATGCGGGTGCGCGAATACAGGTGCGGTTGGAACACCACGACAACACGGCCCGCCGCGGCGACCGGACGCGCCGCACGCAGCTGCGCGTCGACCTCGGTCGGGTGGTGCGCGTAGTCGTCGTAGACGGACACGCCACCGGCACGGCCCTTGAACTCGAACCGCCGCCGCACGCCACCGAACGCCGCCAGGCCTTCGAGCAGCCCGGCCTGGTCGGCACCGAGCTCCAGACCGGCCAGCAGCGCGGCCACGGCGTTCAACGCCATGTGCTCGCCCGGCACGGCGACCTGGACCTCGACCGCCACGCCGTCGATCTCGACCGACGCCAGGCCGCCGCTCTCCGACGGCTTGTAGTCGATGATCCGCGCGTCCGCGGCCGTCCGGCCGTACTCGCGCACGCGGATGCCGCGGGCCCGGGCCTCGGCGATCAACCGCGCGGCACCGGGATCGTCCACACAGGACACCAGCACGCCGCCCGGCACGATCCGGTCGAGGAACGAGTCGAACACGGCCGTGTACGCCTCAACGGTGCCGTGGTGGTCGAGGTGGTCCGCCTCGACGTTCGTCACGACGGCCACCGACGGCGAGAAGAACAGGAACGAGCCGTCGGACTCGTCCGCCTCCGCCACGAACACCCCGCCGGTGCCCTGGTGCGCGTTGGCGCCGGACTCGTTGAGGTCGCCACCGATGGCGAACGACGGGTCCAACCGGCAGTGCTGCAACGCGACGGTCAACATCGAGGTGGTCGACGTCTTGCCGTGCGTGCCCGCGACACACACCACCCGGTGGTCTTCCATCAACCCGGCCAGCGCCTCCGCACGACGCAGCACCGTGATGCCGCGTTCGAGAGCAGCCGAGTACTCCGGGTTCGACGGTTTGATCGCGGTCGACACCACGACCTCTGTCGGTCCGCCGACCAGCTGATCCAGGTTCGCGGCGTCGTGCCCGACGGCGATCCGCGCTCCCTGGGCGCGCAACGCCAGCACGGTCCGCGAGTCCTTGGCGTCCGAACCGGACACCTGCGCACCGCGCGCCAGCAGGATCCTGGCGATGCCGCTCATGCCGGCACCGCCGATGCCCACGAGGTGAACGCGTTCGAGGCTCACTTCTTGATCACCTCCAGCACGGTGCGGGCCAGGACCTCGTCCGCCTCGCGACGGCCGGTGCCCAGCGTCGCGGCGGACATCTGCGCCAACCGGCCGCGGTCCGCCATCAGCGGCACGACCAGGGACGCGACCTTCTCGGGCGTCAGCTCCTCGTCCGGTACCAGCAGGCCACCGCCGGCGGCGACGACCGGACCGGCGTTGAGGGCCTGCTCGCCGTTGCCGATCGGCAGCGGCACGAACACCGCGGGCAGACCGACCGCGGACACCTCGGCGACGGTCATCGCGCCCGAACGGCACAGCACGGCGTCCGCGGCGGCGTACGCGAGGTCCATGCGCTCCAGGTACGGCACCGGCACGTACGCGGGTGCACCCGGAACCTGTTGCACCGCAACGCTGTTCTTCGGGCCGTACGCGTGCAGCACACCGACGCCGGCACGGGCGAACTCGGCCGCCACCGGCGCCACGGCCTCGTTGATCGACCGCGCGCCCTGCGAGCCGCCGAACACCAGCAGCGTCGGCGCGTGCGGGTCCAGGCCGAAGAACCGGCGGGCCTCGTCGCGCAGCGCCGCGCGGTCCAGCGTCGTGATGGACTGGCGCAGCGGGATGCCGATGATCTGCGCGTCGGTCAGCCCGGAGTCCGGCACGGCCGCCGCGACGTGCTCGGCGAACTTGGCGCCGACCTTGTTCGCGAGACCGGCCTTGGCGTTGGCCTCGTGCACGACGATCGGCACGCGGCCACGCGCGGCCAGGTAGGCGGGCAGCGCCACGTAGCCGCCGAACCCGACGACGACGTCCGCGCCGACGCGTTCGAGGACCTCACGCGTCTGCTTCACCGCGCCGCGCACGTTCAACGGCAGCTTCAGCAGGTCCAGCGTGGGCTTGCGCGGCATCGGCACCGGTGGGATCAGCTCCAGCGGGTACCCGCGGGCCGGCACGATCTTGGTCTCCAGGCCGCGCGCGGTGCCGAGCGCGACGACGCGTGCGTCCGGTCGCAGCCGCATGACCGCGTCGGCCAGCGCCAGTGCCGGCTCGATGTGTCCCGCGGTGCCACCACCTGCGACGACAACGCACGGACCACTGGGGGCGGGGTGCCCGGTCAAGACTTGCCTCCGGTATTCGTCTTCGGATCTGCAAGTACCGCCAACCGGGGTGTCGGCGGTACTTGCAGACGCCAGTTCAGGGATCAGTTGTATCGCCCGCGACCGCGGGTCGACCGGCCTTGTTCGGAACGGCTCTGGTTCACCCGCCGTGTTTCGCGGCGACGGTACTCCGACGGTGGAGCGGACCTTCCTGCCATACGACGTTCGTCGACGACCGGGAGTTGCGCGGTGCGCCTGCCCGGTGCGCGCGGCGGCGTGGACGGGCGGACCGGCTTGCGCTTGGGCGGCGGCCGGTACGCCTCGGGCGCGGGCAGCTTGAGCAGCCCGCCGACCCGGCCGGGACCGAGCGACCGCAGCGCCGCCACGGCGTCGGGCTCGTGCCGCGCGCAGTTCGCCAGGATGCCGAACACGATCATGGTCATCACGACCGACGTGCCACCGGAGGAGATCATCGGCAGCGTGATGCCGGTGACGGGCAGCAGCCGCACGACGTAACCGATGTTGATCGCGGCCTGCGCGACCAGCCACACCGTCAGGGTCGCGGACACGATCCGGATCCACGGGTCGGTGTTGCGCGCCGCCACCCGCAGGCCGATCCACGCGAGGCCGCCGAACAGCGCCAGCACCAGCGCGCACCCGACGAACCCGAGCTCCTCGCCGATGACCGCGAAGATGAAGTCCGACTCGACGTTGGGCAGGTACCGCCACTGCGAGCTGCCCTGCGCGAGCCCCTTGCCGAAGAACCCGCCCTCGGCCAGCGCGAACATCGCCTGCCGCGCCTGCAGGCCCGCTCCCTGCGGATCGGCGTTGGGGTCGAGGAACGACGTCACGCGCTGCAGCCGGTACGCGGCACCGATCGCGAGCACGACGGCACCGGCCAGCGCACCGCCGGCGATCACGCCGAACAACCGCATCGGCGCGCCCACGAACCACAGCAGGCTGATCAGCACCACGCCGAGCGTGATCGTGCCGCCGAGGTCGGGCTGCAGCATGACCAGCGCGAACACCAGCATCGCGACCGGCACGACGGGCACGAGCAGGTGCCGGTACTGCGACAGCAACGCCCGCTTGGTGACCAGGACGTGCGCGCCCCACAACGCCAGCGCGAGCTTCACGGCCTCGATCGGCTGGAACGAGATCGGCCCGACGGTGAACCACGACCGGGCGCCACCGCGGACGTCGCCCAACGGTGTCAGCACCAGCGCCAGCAGCAGCACGCCGACGCCCATCGCGGCGGTCGAGAGGTGCCGCAGCCGTCTGAGCGGGAACCGCAGCACCAGCCAGAACAGCACGGCACCGATGCACACGAAGATCAGCTGCTTCTGGAATACGCTGTACGCCGACACACCCGACGCGACCTGCCCCGGCGCCGAGGCCGACAGCACCATCACCAGACCGAGCACGGTGAGCATGCCGAAGATCGCGAGCAGCAGGTGGAAGTCGGCGAGCGGACGGCTCAGCCACGCGGTCAGCCCGCCGCGCAACGACGCGATGCGACCCGCGGGCCGCACCTTGCGCTTGGGTCTCGTCTTCTCCGCGACGACGCTCATCGGCCGATGAGCTCCTGCACCGCGGCCGTGAACGCCTGCCCGCGATGGGCGTAGTCGGTGAACATGTCCATGGAGGCCGCCGCCGGCGCGAGCAGCACGGTGTCCCCCGGCCTCGCGAGTTCCTGAGCAGCCCGTACCGCGACGGTCATGGGCTCATCGTCCCCCGTGTCAAGCACACGAACGGGGACATCCGGCGCGTGTCGCGCCAGCGCGTCCGCGATGACCTGGCGGTCCTGGCCGATCAGCACCGCGCCGCGCAGCCGGTGCGCCTCGGTGCGCACCATCTCGTCGACCGACGCGCCCTTGAGCAGGCCGCCGGCGATCCAGACGACGCTGTCGAACGCCCGCAGCGATGCCACCGCGGCGTGCGGGTTCGTCGCCTTCGAGTCGTTGACGTATCGGATGTCGGAGGAGTCCACGGCGACGAGCACCGCGCGGTGCGCCGCCGGTTCGAACGCCTCCAGGCCCTCGCGCACGGCCTCGGACGGCACACCGTAGGCACGTGCCAGCGCCGTGGCGGCGAGCGCGTCCGCGATGCCGGGAGGACCGGCCGGGCGGATCTTCGCCACCTCGACCAACGGCTCGTCGTCGGCGAACGCGCGGTCGACCAGCCAGCCGTCGCGCACGCCGAGCTGGCCTTCGAGCGGCTCGTCCAGGGTGAAGCCGACCCGGTCGCGGGCGGGCGAGGCCTCCAGCAGGTCCACGACGAGGTCGTCGTCGAGCCAGCCGATCGCCACGTCACCGGTGAGGATCCTGGCCTTGGCCTGCGCGTAGGCGTCCATGCCGCCGTGCCAGTCGAGGTGGTCCTCGGCGAGGTTGAGCAGCGCGCCCGCCTGCGGCCGCACCGACGGCGACCAGTGCAGCTGGAAGCTCGACAGCTCCACGGCGAGCACCCGGCGTCCGGCCAGCAGCGCGTCCACCACGGGCAGACCGACGTTGCCGCACGCCACGGCGTCCGCTCCGGCCGCGTGCAGGATCGACTCCAGCATGCCGACCGTGGTGGTCTTGCCGTTCGTGCCGGTCACCGCCAGCCACACCGGCGGGTCGGCCAGCTCGGCGGCCATCCGCCAGGCCAGCTCGACCTCGCCGATCACCTCGATGCCCGCCGACGCGGCGGCCGCGAGCAGCGGGCTCGACGGCTGCCAGCCGGGACTCGTGACGACCAGCGAGGTACCCGCGGGAGGTTCGGTCAGCCCCGGCACCAGCTCGACGCCTTCGAGCAGCGTCTCCAGCGCCATCAGCCGTTCCGGCGACGAGTCCGTCACCACGACCTCGGCGCCCGCCGCGAGCAACGCCTCGGCGGCGGACCGGCCGGTCACGCCAGCACCGGCGACCAGTACCCGTGAACCGGCCAGCTTCGTCATCCCTAGAACCCGCCCGTCAGCCACTCGCTGTAGAACACGCCGAGCCCGAACATGCAGCAGATGCCCGCCATCAGCCAGAACCGGATGATGACGGTGGTCTCCGCCCAGCCTGCTAGCTCGAAGTGGTGGTGGAAGGGGGCCATGCGGAACAAGCGCCGCCGTGAGGTGCGGAAGACCGCGACCTGCAGCGCCACCGACAGGGCCTCGACCACGAACAGGCCACCGATGACGATCATCAGCAACTCGGTGCGGGTCGCGATCGCGAGACCCGCGACCAGGCCGCCGAGCGCGAGCGACCCGGTGTCACCCATGAAGATCTTGGCCGGGGCGGCGTTCCACCAGAGGAAGCCGATGCAACCCGCCATCGCGGCCGCGGCGATCACCGCCAGGTCCAGCGGGTCGCGCACGTCGTAGCACCCGGCGACGGCGTAGCTGGAGCAGTTGTAGCGGAACTGCCAGAACGAGATCACGACGTACGTGCCGAGCACCATCGCCGACGAACCACCGGCGAGACCGTCGAGGCCGTCGGTCAGGTTCACGGCGTTCGACCACGCGGCGACCATGCCGTAGCAGAAGACGATGAACCCGACGACGCCGAACGAGACCACGGTGATGTCGCGGACGAACGACAGGTTGACCGACGCGGGCGTCAGGCCGTCCTTGTTCGGGAACTGCAGCACGAGGATCGCGAACGTGATCGTCGCGATGAACTGGCCGACCAGCTTCGCGGTCTTGTTCAGGCCCAGGTTGCGCTGCTTGCGGATCTTGATGAAGTCGTCCAGGAAACCGACGATGCCGAGCGACGTCGTCAGCATCAGCACGAGCAGACCGGACGCCGTCGGGTTCTGCCCGGACGCCGAGGCCGACATCGAGTTCACCAGGTGCGTGCCGAGGTAGCCGGCCCACATCGCGACCAGGATGGCGACGCCGCCCATGGTCGGCGTACCGCGCTTGGTCTTGTGGTGCTGCGGGCCGTCCTCGCGGATCTCCTGGCCGAAGCCCTGACGGGAGAAGATCTTGATCAGGTAGGGCGTCAGCAGGATCGACACCGCGAGTGCGATCGCTGCCGCGATCAGGATGCTCTTCACTTGGTTCCTGCCTCCAGCAGGGCCTCGGCGATGCGCCACAGGCGGTAGGCGTTGGATGCCTTGACCAGCACGACGTCACCGGGCCGGACTTCCGCGCGCAGCAACGCGATCACCGCGTCCACGTCCGGCACCAGAACGGATTCCTCTCCCCAAGATCCTTCCAGGTGCGCTCCCTGGTGCATCGCGCGGGCCGCGTCTCCGATGACGACGAGCTTGCTGATGTCCAGGCGCACCACGAGGCGGCCGATCTCGTCGTGCTCACGAACCGCGTCTTCGCCCAGTTCCGCCATCGGGCCGAGGACGGCCCAGCTGCGGCGGGCGGGGGTGGTGGCGCGCGAGATCGTCGCGAGCGCCTTCAACGCCGCCCGCACCGAGTCCGGGTTCGCGTTGTACGCGTCGTCGATGACGGTGACGCCGTCCGGCCGGTCGGTGATCACCATGCGGTGCGCGGAAACCCGCTCCGCGGCGCCGAGCCGTTCGGCGACCTCCTCCGGCGTGGCGCCCAGCTCCAGTGCGATCGCGGCGGCGACCAGGGCGTTGCCGACCTGGTGCAGACCGTTCAGCCCGAGCCTGACCTGCGCGTCGCCCTTGGCCGTCTTCAGCGTGAAGGTCGCACGGGCCTGCTCGTCGAGCACGATGTTCTCGGCGCGCACGTCGGCGTTCGGGTTCTCACCGACCAGCACGACCTTGGCCCTGGTGCGGCTCGCCATGCCCGCCACCAGCGGGTCGTCGGCGTTGAGGATCGCGACACCGTCTTCCGGGAGCGCCTCGACGAGCTCGCCCTTGCCCTGCGCGATGCCTTCCCTGGAGCCGAACTCGGACAGGTGCGCGCTGCCGACGTTCAGCACGGCGCCGAACTTCGGCGGCGCGACCTCGCACAGGTTCGCGATGTGGCCGATGCCGCGCGCGGACAGCTCCAGCACGAGGAACTTCGTGTCCTCTGTGGCCCTGAGCGCGGTCCAGGGGTGGCCGAGCTCGTTGTTGAAGGAACCGGGTGGCGCGATGGTCTCACCGGTGGGGCTCAGCACCTGGGCGATGAGGTCCTTCGTGGACGTCTTGCCCGCCGAACCGGTGATGCCGACGATCGTCAGGTCCTTGAGCCGGTCCGTGACGTGGCGGGCGAGCTTCGCGAGCGCTTCGAGCACCGCGGCGCCCTCGCCGTTCTTGTCGCCCGCGAGCACGTAGGCGTTGGCGTGCCTGGTCGGCACCGGCGGTGCGATCACCGCGGGGGCGTCGACCTCCCGGCCGGCCAGCACGCCGACAGCACCGGACGCGACCGCCTGGGCGGCGAAGTCGTGGCCGTCCACGCGTTCACCGGGCAGCGCCAGGAACAGGCCGCCCTCGGTGATCTTGCGGGTGTCGAACTCGATGGAGCCGGTGACCACCGGGCTGCCATCGGTTGCGTGCAACCGTCCGCCGACGATCTGAGCGATCTCGGCGAGCGTGAGTGCGATCAACGGTGCGCCTTTCTGATCGCGGCGGTCAGCGTCTCGACGTCCGAGAACGGGTGGATCACGCCGGCGATCTCCTGTCCCGTCTCGTGTCCCTTGCCCGCCACGACGACGACATCGCCCGGATGTGCGAGCTCCACGGCCTTGAAGATCGCGAGCTTCCGGTCACCGATCTCGAGCACCTCGCCCCTGTTCTCGGCGGCGAGGGCCCCTTCGAGCATGGCGGCCCGAATGGAAGACGCGTCTTCGCTCCTCGGGTTGTCATCGGTGATGATCAACACGTCGGCGCGCTGCGCGGCCGCCTCGCCCATCAGCGGGCGCTTGGCCCGGTCGCGGTCACCGCCGCAGCCGAGCACGATGATCACCCGGCCGTCGGTCTTGGCGCGCACGGCGTCCAGCGCGAGCGCGACTGCGGCGGGCTTGTGCGAGTAGTCGACGACCGCCGTGAACGCCTGGCCCTCGTCGACGCGCTGCATCCGGCCGGGCACCTGGACGTTCGCGAGACCGTCCCGGATCGCCTCGCCGGGGATGCCCTCCGCGTGCAGGCAGGCGATGGCGACCAGCGCGTTCGCGATGTTGAACGTGCCGGCCAGCGGCAGGTGGATCCGGAGGTCGCCGTCGGGGCCGTGCGCGGTGAACGTCTGCTCACCGGTCGGGCTCACCTCGACACCGCTCGCGGTCCACGTGGCGGGCTTGGTGGTGGCGACGGTGATCGTGTGGTCCTTGACGAGCCGGGGACCCCAGTCGCCGTCGACGCAGACGATCTCCCTGCGCGCGCGGCCGTCGAACAGCTGCGCCTTGACCTGGAAGTACTCCTCCATGTCGGCGTGGAAGTCGAGGTGGTCCTGGCTGAGGTTGGTGAACGCGCCGACCTCGAACTCGGTGGCGGCGACGCGGCCCATGTGCAGCGCGTGGCTCGACACCTCCATCGCCACGTCGGTGACGCCGCGCTCGGCCATCACCGCGAACAGCGCCTGCAGGTCCGGTGCCTCGGGCGTGGTGTGCGAGCTGCCGAGCTGCTCGGTGCCGATGCGGGTGCCGACCGTCCCGATGAGACCCGTCTGCCGTCCCGCGGCCTTGAGCACCGACTCGATCATGTACGTGGTCGTGGTCTTGCCGGACGTGCCGGTGACCCCCCACAGCCTGACCTTGGTCGACGGCCGTCCGTAGACGTGCGCGGCGAGCAGCCCCACGACCTCGCGCGGCCGCGGGTGGATCAGCACTGGCACGTCCTTCAGGGCTCCGACACTAAAAACAGGGCGCGCGGCTCCGGCCTCGTCCGTGAGCACCGCGACCGCGCCGTTCGCGAGAGCCGTCTCGGCGAAGTCGGCACCGTGCACGCGAGCACCGGGCAGCGCGGCGTAGAGGTCACCGGGGACCACGTGCTGGGCACGCAGAGTCACCCCGGTCACCTGGACGTCGGCATGCGCGGGCCTGGTCAGGTGCACGTCGGCGACCGCGGCGAGAGCAGCCGCGGATGCAGGTCGGATGCGGGCGGGGCGGGGCGGGGCGGTCGCGACCTTGCCCTCGAGCTTGGCAGGCACGGGCAAGAGGCTACCGGCGTGCACGGAGTGGCCGAGCGGCGCGTTGGCGTTCGGGTGATGATCGGCCGCGATGGGCCGATCGAGTGGCCGTTTCCGCTGGTCCTGCGGAGTGAGCCCGTCCGGCGGAACAAGTTCCTGCCCGCTTTGTGACTTCCGACCCTGTGGACGCGAGGACACGCGCGGTGAGGTGGAGACGGCAGGAGGCGGCGATGAGAACAACCACGACGGTGCAACCCAGGAGGTTTTCCTTCTGGGCACCTGATTTCAGTCGTTCCGTGACGGTCGGGGTCGACACTTCCGAAACCGCGTACCACGCGTTCGAGTGGGCGGCGCGCCACGCGTGGTCGTTGCGGACGGATCTTCAGGTGTACCTCGCGGACCCCGGCGACACGACGGTCCAGCGGGTCCTCGAACGACTCCCCATGCTCACCGCCCACTTCCGCCCGAGCGGTGACGACCCGGTGGCCGCACTGGTGAGGGCGTCGGACTCGAGCGCGACCTTGGTCTTGGGGTGCAAGGGCGAACAGCACCGCAGCCTGGGTCTGGGGTCCCTCGTCCTCCCGGTGTTGCGCCGCGCGCGGTGCGGAGTCGTAGTGGTGCGCGGACGGCCCCCGGCGATCCGTGGCGAGTACGGCTGGATCACCGCCGCCGTCGGCGGGTGCGAGGACCCGGTCGTGCTGCGGCGCGCGGTCGAGTTCTGCCGCACCCGCCGAGCGTCGCTGCGCCTGCTGCACGTCCACCCGCCGGCCCTGCACGGCGTCGTCATGCCCCGCGACGAGGCCGCCGTCCGGCGCGCGGTGTTGTTCCTGCGTACCACGGCCCCCGAGCTGACACCAGAGGTCGTCGTCGAGTCCCGGCACCCGCACGAGACACTGGCCTCTTTGGACTCCGACCTCGTGGTGGTCGGGCGCGGCGGGCAGAACGACGGCTTCGGCCTGATCACGCGGGCGGCTTTGTACCACGCTTCGTGCCCGGTGCTGGTGGCTCGGCCGGAGCCCCTTCACGACGATCGGGTGGTGCCGTGACCGATAGCTCGTTCGGGGACGCACGAGCTATCTAGCATGGGCTGATGCAGCCCGCCGCGACCACGCTCCGAGGCGCCCTGCTCGTTCTCGGTCGGAACGACCCGGCGTGGCTGGACGAGGTCGACCGGCAGCTCGGCAACGTCCTGACCGGCACCGAGCTGCACAAGTCGATGCACGGCATCCTGGGCTGGATCGCTTCGGGCAGCGAGGTGCCGGAGCTCGTCAGGGACGCGCTGCGGCACGCCGTCGAACGGTTGTCCTCCGTCCGCCGCGGCCGAGCGAGGCTCGAACTCGTCTCGGCGATCCACACCACGATCTTGGCGCGGACCTTCTTCGACCAGGTCCGCACCACCCTGGCCGAAGTGTTCGAGCTGCAGGTCAACGCCGCGCGCAACTGGCACCAGGAAGAGCACTCGTTCGTCTCGTACCTCTACTCGGACGACCTGCCGGTGCTCGACAGCGCACGAGCCCTCGACGCACATTTCGAGGACGTCAGAAGCTGGGTGGCCGACCGCGCTGAACGGGTGCACCGCGCGCTGTACCGACTACATCCTTGCCCCGGCATCGGAGTGCTGTCGGATTTCGGCTTCATCGACGCGACGACGTCCGCGTACTCGACGTCCTTCACGACGTTCGCCCAGGACGTGCCGGAGTTCGCGGTGTGGCTGGAAGCGACCGCCGAGCTGCTGCCGTCGCCGCGGGACCGTCCCCCGGTGGAAGGTCCGCTGGAGCGGCTGAGCCGCGCCAACCAGGCGCTGGTCACTCAACCCCTGGCGGGTGAATCCCACCTGCCGACCCTCGACCAGCTTTACGTCAGGCCGGCCTTCCGGACCGTGGCGGCAAGCCCTTCAGCGAGGTTCACCGACGACAGGTGGTGGTCGGAGGTCCCGGAGCGAAACGACTTCGAGCTGACCCTGGCCAGACATCTCAGCAGCCCTCGGGCCACCAGGGCGCCGCTGCTCGTGATCGGTGACGCCGCCGGGGGGAAGTCGGCGCTGACCAGAATGCTCGCGGCCTTCCCGCCGATGGGAGACGAGGCGGTCGTGCGCGTCCCGTTGCGATCGGCAAACCCGAGCCTGGCGGTGGCGGACCAGGTCGACGAAGCGTTGCGGTACTTCACGGGCGGCCAGGTCACGTGGGACGACCTCGCCGACCTCGTGTCCGTCGTCGTGCTCGACGGGTTGGACGAGTTGTCGTCGTCGAGGCCCGACAGCAACTACCTGTCCGAGGTCGTCAGGTTCCAGCAGAACGAGGCCGCCTGGGATCGCGCGGTCGCGGTCGTGGTCACCTCGCGCCCGTCGGGCCTGGATCACGTGCTCATTCCCGACCGCGTACCGGTGGCCCGGCTGGAACCGTTCGACGACGTGAGGATCCGGGCGTGGATCGAGCGGTGGAACGCAGCGACAGCGGGTACGCCGCGGCGACCTCTGCGAGCCGAAGCCGTGCTCGCCCACGCATCGCTGGCACGGCAGCCACGGCTGCTCTTCATGATGGCCAGGTACTTCACCGACCCGTCGATTCCGGAGCCACCCGGCAACCTCTCCACCACCGCTCTGCAGCAGCGGCTGCTGGAACTCCGCGCGCAACGGGTCGGCGTGGCGCCGGACCTGCTGGCCGTGGCGGCGCTGGGCATGTTGAACCGCAGCCGGCAGTGGATCTCCAAGGCCGAGTTCTCCGACGATGTCAGGGCGCTCGGTCTCCAGAGCGCCCAGGTGGACGACCTCCAGCTGCGATCAGGCCCCCTCGCCGACTTCCAGATCGCGTCCTACCTGTTGAAGTTGCTCACCGAACCGGACGACGAACTTCTCTTCGCGCTGCTCAGCCACGCGGACCTGAGCACACGGCCGTCCGTCCTGACGACGGCGGCGGAGTTGGCGCGCCCGGTGGCCACCCAGGTCCTGACCACCTTGGCCAGGAACTACCACCGGCCGCGAACGGGTGGACATCCGGCATACCGGCCAACGCCCCGTCCGTCCGAGTCGACCTTCACCGCGAACCTGCACCTTCTGCGTACGCACATCACGGCCGGCAGCAGTGCGGCCCAGCCGGAATCGGCGCGGACCGGCGTCGAGTTCGTCCATCGCGGGCTGAAGGCGGGCACCGAGCCGGTCGGACAGGTCACCTGGTCCTCCGACGGGCAGTTGCTGAGCATGAACTCCGGTCGCCGGATCAGGTACTGGACGATCACCGACGGCTCCGCCCCGCGCGAGCGGGAATCACATCCCGACGTCACGGACGTCACCTGGCACCCGACCAGGCCGATGGCCGCGGTCGTGCAGCGCGAGGACGGCGCGAACCACCGGATCGTGCTCGTCAGTTTCGGCAACGGGGAGACCAGCGAGCTCCGCCCGGTGAGACACGGCACTCGCATCAGCTGGTCGCCCAGCGGCGCGGAACTCGCGCTCCTCGACCCCTTCGGACTGCTGATCATCGGGGTTGCCACCGGCCGCACCCTGCGCGAGCGCGAGTTCAGCAGAGTGTCCACGCGGTACGTCCCGAAGCCGCGCTGGACCCGCGACGGGCGTCATGTCCTGGTGGTTCATCGCCAGAACGTGCGTCTGCTCCGCTCCTCCGACCTGGCACGGGTGTGGGAGCGGCACCTTGGCGGTGAGGCACTTGAGGTCTTCGTGTCCGACGAGAAGCACGCGATCGGCGTGTTCGCCGGCGAGGAGCACGCGCTCGTCCTGATCCACGACCTCGTCGCCGACAAGGCGGTCGCGGTGCTCAACGAGCACAAGGGTCCGCTCCTCAGCGCCAAGTTCTCCCCGGACGGTTCGCTGCTCGCGACCCTGGCCGAGGACGACACGGTGAAGATCTGGCGGTCCCGGGACTGGCAGTGCGTCGCCACCCTGGAGAGGAAACACGTCGAACGCCGCGGCGGACTCGCCTTCCACCCCACCAAGCCCCTGCTCGCGGTCAAGGACGGCAACACGGTCGACATCGTCCGCCTCGACCACGAGGTGCTGGATCGCATCGGCCCGGCGAAGACCGCCCGCCGGTACACCAACGCGAAGGTGGTGCTCGTCGGCGACACCGGCGTCGGCAAGTCCGGTCTGGGCCTGGTGCTGAGCGGCAAGCCGTTCGCCCCCACCGAGTCGACGCACGGCCGCACCGTGTGGACGTTCGAGAAGACCTACGCGACCCTGCCGAGCAGCGACGTGCAGACGCGGGAGACGCTGCTCTGGGACCTCGCCGGCCAGCCCGGCTACCGGATGGTGCACCAGCTGCACCTCAACGAGGTGGCCGTGGCTCTGGTGGTGTTCGACGCGCGCAGCGAGACCGACCCGTTCGCCGGCGTGCAGTACTGGAGCCGGGCGCTCGCGCAGGCCCGCAGGCTCGACGGGGCGAACGCCGTGCGGATGCGCGTGTACCTCGTCGCGGCCAGGGCCGATCGCGGCACCGCGGCCGTGAGCCAGGAACGGATCCAGGAGACCCTCAAGGCGTTCGGGTTCGACGGGTACGTCGAGACGAGCGCCAAGGAGGGTTGGGGTGTCGGCGACCTCGTCCGCTCCATCCGCGACGGCATCGACTGGGACGCGCTGCCCGTGGTCAGCTCCAACGAGCTGTTCGAGGCGATCAGGGACTTCGTGGTCGAGGAGAAGCAGCAGGGCCGCATTCTGTCCACTGTGGACGACCTCGTGCACAGCTTCCGCCGCACCCAGCCGGACGCGCCGTCCGCCGAGGAGCTCAGCGGCAGCTTCACGGCCTGCATCGGACGACTGGAAAGCGTTGGCGTGGTGCGGAGGATGTCGTACGGCGACTACGTCCTCCTGCGCCCCGAACTGCTGGACTCCTACGCTTCGTCGCTGGTCCAGGCCGCGAAGGACGAGCCGGACGGCCTGGGCTTCGTCCGGGAGGACGACGCGCTCGAAGGTCGCTTCCGGATTCCCAAGGACGAGAAGCTGACCCATCCGCAGCAGGAACGGATCCTGCTCAACGCCGTCGTGCAGGAGCTCCTGCGCAGGGAGATCGCACTGAAGGAGGTCACCGACCGGGAGGTCGACCTGATCTTCCCCTCGCAGTTCACCCGGGAGCGGCCCGACGCGCCGCGGCTACCCGGCCAGGACGTGGTGTTCGCGTTCGACGGCCACCTGTACTCGATCTACTCGACGCTGGCGGTGCGGCTGGCGCACTCGCGGTTCTTCGAGAAGGACGAGATGTGGCACAACTCCGCCACCTACAAGGCGGACGCGGGCCTGTGCGGCATCACCATCCGCGAGGTCGAGGAGGGCAAGGGCGAGCTGGCGCTGTGCTACGACGAGCAGGTGGTGCCGCTCGTGCGCAAGCAGTTCGAGGCCTACGTCGTCGAGCACCTGGAACAACGCGCCGGTGAGGTCACGATGCGGCGGGTGCGCAGGTGCGGGCTCTGCGGCTACACGATTCCCGACGACCTCGTGCGGGGCAGGCGGGCGCGCGGCAAGACGAAGATGACCTGTCCGCAGTGCGACGACTTCGTCATCCCGCTCGTCGACGGCCCCGACGAGGTCGGCGACGTCCGCCCCGCAGTGGCCGAGATGAACTCCAACGCGAACGCGCAACGGGACGAGGACGTCGCGGCGACCACGCTGCGGGGCAAGCGGGAGGCCGGGGACTACGACGTCTTCCTGTGCCACAACGTCCGCGACAAGCCGCAGGTGCTCAAGATCGTCGCGGAGCTGCACCGGCGCGGGATCCTGCCGTGGCTCGACGTCCACGACATCCAGCCGGGCTCGCGGTGGCAGCAGGAGATGGCCAAGGGCATCGAGAAGAGCCGGTCCGCCGCCGTGCTCATCGGTCCGGCGGGGCCGGGACCGTGGCACGAGGCGGAGATGGAGCTCATCAACGACTGGTCGGCGCGCAACAAGAGCCGCCGGGTCATCCCGGTCATCCTCGACGGCACCGACGGCGACCCGGAACTTCCCGGCTTCCTGCGGGTCTGGTCGACCGTCGACATGCGGACGGCCGACCCCGACCCGATCGAGCAGCTGGTCTGGGGGATCACCGGCAGGCATCCCCGGTGGCTCTGACTCAGCAGGACTTGCGGAGGATCGACCCGGTCGTGCCCGGCAGCGCCACCGAGCGGACGGACGCGCCCTTCTCGTTGGTCTGCGGCTCAGACAGCCGCACGGTGACGGCACGGCTGCCCGTCTTGTTCGCGTTGACGAGCACCGTGCCGCACGCGAAGTCACGCCGGAAGACGTTGGTGGTCACCTCGTAATACGAGCCGGCCGGTTCGCCGAGATCCCAGTCGTACTCGGCATGCCACGCGGACGCGTTGTCGTAGCGGTCGGTCTCCTCGATGTCGGAGATCGCCGCGTGCGAACCGGCGGCCAGCAGGTAGCTCGCGAAGGCGTAGCGGAACGGCTGCTCGGCTCCGCTGTGGTGCGGCTGCACCCAGGTGATCTTGCCCTTGGCCTCGTTCTCGGTGATCTGCGCGATCTGCCGGCTCCAGCCTTCGGGGTACTCGGAGAGCAGGTCCGTGTCGCTGAAGGTCAGCCACCACTCGTCGAAGCCGCCGTCGAGGTACTCGACGTAGCTGTCCCAGGCGCCCTCGTGCAGGCGGGCGTTGGACATGTTGGCGACGGTCTTGAGGCCCGCGTCGACGAACTTCTGCCGGGTGTTGGCGAGCATCGAGCGGTACGCGTCGCGCATCGCCTCGTCGGTCGGGTACGCCGCCGGGCAGACGCCGTCGTGGTAGGTGTCGCAGGCGAACAGCGCGTTGTCCATGAACACGCCGTCGAAGACGTTCCGCGACGACGCGATCACGTTGTCGGCCCAGGCGTTCTGGTAGTCGGTGTTGCCGACGTCCATCTGCCAGTGGCCCTCATATCCGCTGTATTCGAAACGCTCACCGTTTGAGTCGAGAAGAAACCACTCAGGGTGATTGACCGAGGCCTCGCAGTAACCGACACCGGTCGGCAGATCGGTGTTGTCGACGCCGTTCTCGCACGCGTAGCTGCGAGTCGAGGAAAGGTCTTTGTAGACGAACGTCCGGATCTTCGGATTGGCCGCCTTGAACTTCGCGGCAAGATCACCCTCCCAGGCGTTGAGCACGACGTACGAACGCCGCCGCGCTTCCTTGGTGATCATTTCATCAGTGGTCGGCGTGCTGTTCATGTGCAACCAGTACGACTTCGCCGTGGGGCTGCTTTCCCCCGCTTGGGCTGCGGGCACCAGGGTCACCGCCAGCACACCCGCCAAGATCGAAATTCCGAATGAACGCACGCCGAACCCCATCTCGCCTTGCACTCCGATTTCGGAGTATTAGACGGGACAAAGTTCGTCTCATTTGTAGTGAGCAACGCGAAAATTTTCACTGTTAATCGGAAAAGGCGGTGAGTTTCGTCATTGCCACGCCTGCGCGTGTCTCAAATCACTTGAAGAACCGGGGCGCGTCACGAACAATGCGCGCCCCGGCGGACGAGCTACATCTGCAGCTGCACGTACGGCGTCTGCTCCGCCGACATCGGGATCTGGAACCGCTGCGTCAGGTAGGTGGCGATGTCGTGGAACAACGGCGCCGCCGTACCGCTGAACTGGGTGCCGTGCGGGTTGTCGAGCATGATGCCGATGACGTAGCGCGGGTGGTCGGCCGGCAGGATGCCGCCGAAGGTGATCCAGTACTGCGACTGCGAGTAGCACTTGCAGTTCTGGTCGATCTGCTGCGCGGTACCGGTCTTGCCCGAGATCTGGTAGCCGGGCAGCGCGGCCTGGGGGCCGGTGGCGGTCTGGTTCGCGTCGCGGGGGTTGACCTGGGCCACGTAGCGGAACATGTCGCGGACCGTCTTCGCGGTCTGCGGCGACACCACGCGGACGCCGTCCGGGCGCGGCTTCTCGGACCGAGCGCCCTCCTCGCCGATCTCGGCGCGGATCAGGCGGGGCGGGATGCGCAGGCCGTCGTTGGCGATGGCCTGGTACATGCCGGTCATCTGCAGCAACGTCATGGAGAGGCCCTGGCCGATCGGCAGGTTGCCGAACGTCGAGCCGGACCACTGGTTCAGCGGCGGCACCACACCGGCCTCCTCGGCGGGCACACCGGAGTTGGTGCGCCGGCCGAGACCGAACTTCTGCAGCATCTCGGCGTAGCGCTCCTTGCCGACCTCCTGCGCCGCCATCAGCGTGCCCACGTTCGAGGACCTGGCGAAGACGCCGGTGAACGACAGGGGCACGGTGCCGTGCCCCCACCAGTCCTTGATCGTGCGGTCGGCGACCTTGATCGAGCCCGGCACCTGCAGCACGTCGTCCGGCTTGAACAAGCCGTACTCGACGGCCGCCGCCGCCGTGACGATCTTGTTCACCGAACCCGGTTCGAACAGCGAGGAGACCGCCGCGTTGCGGAGCTGGTCCTCGGTGGCCTTGCCGAAGTCGGTGGGGTCGTAGGTCTTGTCGTTGGCCATGGCGACGATCTCGCCGGTGCGGCTGTCCAGCACGATCGCCGACGCGGTCTTGGCGCCCGACTTCTTGGCGTAGTCGGTGACCATCCGCTGCACGGCGTACTGGGTGTCGACGTCGATCGTGAGCTCGAGGCTCTTGCCCGGCTGCGGGCGCACGAGCTCCTGCTCGGTGTTCGGGATGACGAGCGTGTCGTCGCCGGACATGGTGTCGACCACGCGCCGTCCCATGCGGCCGGCGAGCACGTTGTCCTGCGAGTTCTCCAGGCCGAGGATGCCCTGCGTGGTCGGCGGCTTCTCCTCCTGGCGCCAGTTCGCCGCGCCGATGATGTTCGAGGCCAGCTCGCCGTTCGGGTAGATCCGCTTGGCGCGGTACTCCGAGCCGATCTCGGCCGGGTACTTCGCGACGATCTTCGCGGCCTTCGCCGGTTCCGCCTCACTGACCAGGACCTCGTAGCTGATGTCCTTGACCAGCTGCTGGTAGACGGTCTCCTCGTCGGTCTTCTCGCCGTTGACCTCCGGGCCGAGCGTCGACGAGATGAACTTGGCGACCTCACGCATGTGGTCTTCGTAGGAGAGCGGGTACTGCTTCGGGTCCTTCTGGTGGGCGGCGTCCCAGTTCTTCCTGGCTCGCTGCGGAAGGATGTAGAGGGCCCTGACCTCGACGGAGAACGCGAGCTGGTTGCCGTTGCGGTCGAGGATGGAGCCCCGGCTGGCCGCGATGTTCTGGCGCGTCGTGCGCTGCAGCTTCGCCTGCTCCGAGAGCTCCTTCGAGTCCAGGCCCTGCACCTGCACCAGCTTCACGGCGGCGAGCACCAGCGCGCCGATCAGCAGGATGCGGCCGATGGCGAAGCGCATCCGGCTGTTGCCGCCGAGCCGTGCGGCGGGGCGAGGACCGCGCACCGACAACGGGCGGCGCGGCCCCCTCTGCTGGGGACCCGGCATCAGCCACCCGCCGGAGGCGTCTGGTTGCCCGCGGGCGGGTTCTGCCCCGCCGGCGGCTGCTGACCCGCGGGCGTCTCGGAGGACGGCGGCGGCGGAGGTGTCGACTTGGTCGGCGCGCTCGGCTTGCCGAACTCCTCGATCGAGCCGTCCGGGTTCTGCCGCAGCCGAGCCGGGTTCGTCGGCTCCACGAGGCCCATCTCGCCGGCCCGGCGCGCGAGGTCGGTCGGCGACTCCAGCAGCGCGACCTCGCGGCGCAGCTGCTCCGTCCGCAACTGCAGCTTCTCCGCCTCGGCCTTCGCCTCCTGCAGGCGGTAGGTGTCGGCGGCGGCCTGGGTCGAGAAGTACATGATCCCGGCGACGCCCGCGCCCAGCACGAGCATCACCAGCACCACGAACGGCGCCTTCGACGCGGGCTTGGGCTGCGGCGCCGCGGCACCGCCCCGCAGGTTCTGGGCGCGCTGGGCCCGGCGCGCGTAGGCACGTTCGGCACCGGCGGTCCGCCGCCGCGCCTTGTTCTGCTCTTCCGCCTTCTTCTTGGAAGGGTCGCGGGGCGACGGCCCACCGACCCTCGCGGGTGCCGTCATCTCGGTTCTCCGATCCGTTCCGCCGCCCGCAGCCGCACCGGCGCCGCGCGCGGGTTGTCCTCGATCTCCTGCTCCGACGCGAGCTCCGCGCCCTTCGTGAGCAACCTGAGCTCCGGTCCGTGCCCCGGCAGCTCGACCGGCAGACCCGGCGGCGTCCTCGACTTCGCCAGCTCCGCGAACGCCTGCTTCACCATCCGGTCCTCGAGCGACTGGTACGACTCGACGACGATCCGGCCGCCCACGCCCAGCACGCCCAGCGCGGCGGGAAGGGCCAGCCGCAACGACTCCAGCTCGCCGTTGACCTCGATCCGCAGCGCCTGGAACGTGCGCTTGGCCGGATGACCGCCGGTGCGCCGCGACGCCGCGGGGACGACGTTGTACAGCAGCTCGACGAGCCGCCCCGAGTTGGTGAACGGCGCCTTCTCGCGTTCCTTCAGCACCGCCGAGGCGATCTTGCCCGCGAACCGCTCCTCGCCGTAGGTGGAGAGGATGCGCGCGAGGTCGCCGTGCGAGTAGGTGTTGAGCACGTCCGCCGCCGTCATGCCGGTGCCCTTGGACATCCGCATGTCGAGCGGCGCGTCCTTCGAGTACGCGAACCCGCGCTCCTCCTCGTCCAGCTGCAGCGAGGACACGCCGAGGTCCATCAGCACACCGTCCACACGGGAGTAACCGAGGTCCGCCACGGCTTCGTCGATGTGGTCGTAGGTGACGTTGACGAGATGGACGCGATCACCGTGACGCGCCAGGCGTTTCCCGGCCATCTCGATGGCCTGCGGGTCGCGGTCGAGCCCGATGAGCGTCAGCTCGGGGTGCGCGCTCAACAGCGCGTCGGAGTGGCCGCCCATGCCGAGCGTCGTGTCGACCACGACGGCGGGCCTGCCTTGCAGCGCCGGAGCGAAGAGTTCCAGGACGCGGTCCAGCAGCACCGGAACGTGCCGCGGCTGATCCATCGTCCCTCGACTCCCCTGATGCGCGTTCGGGTGACGTCAGGTCCCCGCCCGCCCGTCGGACCTGGCGCCGGGGAAGGTGCGCCAGGGCCGGTAGTCGAGCGGACCGAGGCCTCACGGCACCCGAATCGCGTGTGGAACATCCGGCCTGTTGCTCGGCTGACCGCCATCAGAAGACGCCCGGTATGACCTCCTCGCGAGCCGTGGCGTAGCCGTCCTCGTGCTCGTCGAGATAGGTCTGCCAGGCCTGCGCGTCCCAGATCTCCAACCTGGTGAACGCGCCGACGACCACGCACTCCTTGGTCAGCCCGGCATACCGGCGCAGTTCCGGTGCGATCAGAACGCGGCCCTGACCGTCCGGACGCTGCTCGTCCGTACCTGCGAACAGATAACGCTGATAGGCGCGTACGGCGTCGTTGGTGAACGGCGCCTCGGCGACCTTCCTCGCCATCTGCTCGAACTCAGCCCGGGGAAACACGTACAGGCAGTGGTCCTGGCCTTTGGTGACCATGAGACCTCCCGCCAGTTCGTCCCGGAACTTCGCAGGCAGTGTCAGCCGACCCTTGTCGTCCAGGCGCGGGCAGTGAGTGCCGAGGAACACGGCAGCCACCTCCCTTGCCGGGCGACGGACCGGCAGCGGGGCCCCCGTCTGCCCCACCGGCCGCCACAGTACCCCACTTTTCACCACAGTCAACGCTGAAACAGGTGTTTGCACACCAACTCGTGACTCGTTTGCCCAGGTAGACAAGGGTGGGGAGGCGTGGGGGGACGGTGGGGGACGCGCTCCGGCTCCACCTGCGCGAGTGAGGGTTCTGGCCCGATTCACCACTCGAACGGCCTAGAAATTTCCGCCAAAACGAGGGGTTGAGACGCGTTGGTGGGGGAAGGTGGAAACTGGTGGGGCGAACCCGATGTAGCCCGCAGGTGTAGGGCACTTAGCCGTGGTTTGACACACTGCGTGAAACGCTCACACGTCCGTGTTCCGGACACGGCTGCTGGAGGTTTAGTGACACCGGGAAGCCCAAGCGCGAACAGCCACGCGCCGGTCGATCAGATCCTCGGGGAGTTGCACGGCGCCGTCCAGCGGATCGCCGCCAACGTCGAACGGGTGCTCGTCGGCAAACCCGACGTGGTCCGGCTCGCCCTCGTGACGCTGCTCGCCGAAGGGCACCTGCTCGTGGAGGACGTGCCGGGCGTCGGCAAGACGTCCCTGGCGAAAGCGCTTGCCCGTTCCATCGACTGCACCGTGAGCCGCGTGCAGTTCACGCCGGACCTGTTGCCGAGCGACATCACCGGCTCCTCCATCTACAACCGGCAGGAGAACGACTTCGAGTTCCGGCCGGGACCGATCTTCGCGAACATCGTGGTCGGCGACGAGATCAACCGCGCCTCCCCCAAGACGCAGTCCGCTCTGCTGGAGTGCATGGAGGAGCACCAGGTCACGGTCGACGCGAACACCTACCCGCTCGGCTCGCCGTTCATGGTGATCGCGACGCAGAACCCGATCGAGATGGAGGGCACCTACGCCCTGCCGGAGGCCCAGCGCGACAGGTTCACCGCGCGCGTGTCGGTCGGTTATCCCGACCCGGCCGCCGAACTGGCGATGGTCGACGAGCACGCGGGCCACAACCCGCTCGACGACCTGCGGCCCGTCTCGGACGCGGCCCAGGTCCTGCGGTTGATCGAGGCCGTGCGCCGGGTGCACCTCTCCCCCGAGGTGCGCCGGTACGCCGTCGAGCTGGTGTCGGCCACGCGCCGGCTGCCGGAGCTGCGGCTGGGCGCGTCGCCGCGGTCGACGTTGCACCTCGTGCGTGCCGCACGGGCGCAAGCCGCGCTGGCGGGTCGTGACTTCGTTGTGCCCGACGACATCCACGCGATCGCGATCCCGGTGCTCGCGCACCGGCTCGTGCTGACCGCCGAGGCGCAGGCCGCCCGCCGGTCCCCCGCCGAGCTGATCAGGGCGCTGCTGCAACGGGTTCCCGTTCCGACCGCGGCACTCGACCCGAGCGCAGCCTTTGTCCGCAGCATCAACAACAACGCAGGGACACCACGCTGACGATGCGCACCGCACTCTCCGGTCTGACCACACGCGGAAGATGCTTGCTGGCCGCGGGGTTCGCCGCCGGAGTGTGCGCCGCGGTGCTGAACGAACGCGACCTGCTGCGGGTCGCCGCCTTCGTGATCGCGCTGCCCCTGCTGGCCGCGTGGCTCGCGACGAGGGCACGGGTGGGGCTGCACGCCGCCCGGTTCCTCGCGCCGAGCCGCGTGCCGGTGGGGGCCGCGTCCGAGGTGAAGCTGGACCTGCGCAGCACCGGCCGGTTGCCGACGGGCGGGCTGATGCTCGAGGACACCGTGCCGTACGCGCTGGGCGCGCGGCCGCGGTTCCTCGTGGAACGGTTGCCGCGCAACACGCCCACGTCGTTGCGCTACCCGCTCAAGCCGGTGATGCGCGGCATCCAGCAGGTCGGTCCGCTGATGGCGCGGATCACCGACCCGTTCGGCCTCGCGGAGTTCGACCGCGAGCTGGCCGGCCGGTCGCGGCTGGTCGTGGTGCCCCGGGTCGTGCGGCTGGCCGGGCTGCCCGGCGGTTCCGGCATGGGCGCGGGCGACGACGGCTCGGTGCGGCTGCGGGCCGGTCAGGGCGAGGACGACGCCGTGGTGCGCCCGTACCGGCACGGCGACGACCTGCGGAAGGTCCACTGGCGGTCGACGGCCCGGCGCGACGAGCTGATGGTGCGCGTCGAGGAACGCCCGTGGCGCGGCGGAACGACGGTGCTGCTGGACCACCGGGTGTACGCGCACCGTGGCAGCGGCCCTACCGCGTCACTGGAATGGGCGATCTCGTTCGTGGCGTCGATCTGCCTGCACCTGCACCACTTCGGCCACCAGGTGCGCCTGGTCTCCGAGGACGGGCGGGTGCTCGCGGGCGGGTCGTCCGACGGCGGGCACAGCGACCACGTGGTGCTGGACTCGCTCGCCGCGCTGCAGGGTTCGCACCGGCGTGAGCTCAGCGCCGGCATCGACCCCGGCGCGGGCCAGGAGGTCATCGCGGTGCTCGGCGGCGTGTCCCCGGCGTCGGTGGAAGAGCTGATCAGGTACCGGCCGCGCGGCATGCGCAGCCTGGCCGTGCTGCTGGACGTGAACGCCTGGGCCGGCGGCTCCGACGCCACCGCGCCCGACCCCGAGGACGCGCGGCGGTTGCTGAGCAGCGCGGGCTGGGGTGTGGCGATCGCGAAGCCGTCGGCGTCGATGCAACAGGTGTGGCAGGAGTTGTGCGCCTCGGCCAGCCACCGGGGGCCGTCCATGCGCTCGGAGGTGGGCTGAGATGGGGTCGCGTTCCGCTCCCGCGAAGGGCGCCGAACCGGAGTGGTTCACCTCGGCCACGCCGTGGATCGCGGCGCTCGCCGTGCTGTGCGCGTCGACCGCGCTGTCCGGCGTGATCGAGGGCGACCTGTGGCTCGTCCGGATCGGCGTGGTGATCGTCGCGATCACCGTGACCGGTGCGTTCCTGCGGGCGACCAGGCTCACCCCGCCGCTGGTCGCGATCGCCCAGGTGTTCGTGCTGTTGTGCCTGCTCACGGCGTTGCACACGCGGTCGGGCATCTTGCTGTTCATCCCCGGTCCGCAAGCGCTGGGCGACCTCGGCGACGTGCTCTCGGAGTCGGTCGCGCAGGTGCAGACCGGGGTGCCGCCGGTGCACGCGACACCGGCGATCCAGGCGCTCGTGGTGCTGGCGATCGGCCTGGTCGCGGTGCTGGTCGACACCCTCGCGGTGGCCGCGGCGGCCCCGGCGGCGTCCGGGCTGGTGCTGTTGTGCGTGTTCGCGGTGCCCGCGTCGCTGGCCGACGAGATGCTGCCGTTCTGGACGTTCGTCCTCGGCGCGGCGGCGTTCGCGATGCTGCTCGCGGTCGACGGGCAGCACCGGCACGAGGCCTGGCGCGGCCGGCTCGGATCGGGTTCGGCGAGCGGCTCCGGCGGCTCGGCGACGGCGGTGGCGGGCATCGCGATGGTGATCGCGTTGATCGTCGGCGCGGGCTTCACGATCGTCGGCACGGTCGGGCGGCTGCCGATGGGAGGCAGCGGTGGCGGCGGCAAGGGCGGCATCGGGCTGAGCGAGATGACGTCGTTGCGCGGCATGCTGAACCGCGGCCGGACCGCCGAGGTGTTCTACGTGCGCGGCATGACCGAGCCGACCTACATGCGCGCGACCACGCTCGCCAAGTACGTGCCGGACAAGGGCTGGGAACGCGGCACCGACCCCGGCGGCCAGCCCGCGCGCGGCGAGCTGCCCCCGCAGGCCGGTGACCGCGGCGAGGGCAAGACGACGCGGATCGACATCGAGCCGCGCGACTGGCGGAGCTTCTGGCTGCCGACCTACGGCGCCGTCCGCCGCATCGACACCCCGGACGACGACTACCGCTTCGACGTCAAGAAGGGCGTGATCTTCAGCCAGCGGGAACGCGAGCCGGACCCGTACACGATCGACACGGTGCTCTCGACGCCCACCAAGCAGTCGCTGCGCCTGACCCCGGACTCGAAGAACGCGGTCGACGCCGAGTACTACAAGTTCGACGGCGTCGAGCAGAAGGTCGTCGACCTCGCGAACAAGATCGTCGAGGGCGCCACCAACAACTTCGACAAGGCCGCCGCGCTGACGTCGTACTTCAACAACCCGGTCAACGGGTTCAAGTACGACCTCAAGACCCAGGGCGACGTCACCAAGGACGCGCTGACCGACTTCGTGACCAAGGGCAAGGTCGGCTACTGCGAGCAGTTCGCGTCCGCGATGGCCGTGATGGCCCGCGTGGTCGGCCTGCCGTCCCGCGTGGCGATCGGCTTCACCGCCGGCGTCCAGTCCGCCGACCACTCGTACCGCGTGATCAGCACCGACGACGCGCACGCGTGGGTCGAGATCTTCTTCCCGAACCACGGCTGGATGACCTTCGACCCGACGCCGATCTCCGACGGCCGCGGCATCGTGCCGCCGTACCTGCGCGAGACCTCGCCGGGCGCGGAGGAGCAGCCGACCGCCGAGACCAAGACCGAGACGGTGGCACCGTCCGCGTCCGGCTCGGCCAAGCCGTCCGCGAAGGCCGACGGTGACCAGGGCGACCAGGGCCAGCAGCAGGCCCTCCAGGAGGACACCTCGAAGGACTGGGTCCCGTACGCGCTGCTCGCGGCCTTCGTCCTCGCACTGGTCTTCCAGCTCGTACGCCTCTTCAGGGCGAAGGGCAAACGCGTCACCGGCGCTGTCTCCACGGCACTGTGGGCCGTCGTGGCGCTGCTCGCCGCGGCATGGCTCTCGTACATCCTGATGGCGCTCGTCCTGCTGCTGCTCGCCACGGCCACCCCTGCGGCAATCCGTGCGCTGCGTCGGCGCAGCCGGCTGCACGAGGTCTCCCGGCTGGGTCCTGGCGCGGCCACGGCCGCGTGGAGCGAGCTCCTGGCGGAGTCGATCGACCGCGGCGCGCTCGTGCCGCCGTCCGAGACGATCCGGACCGCTGCCCGGCGGCTGGCGCGCGAGCACAACCTCGACGACGCCGGCAAGGACGGCCTGCGCGTGGTCGTCGGGGCGATCGAGCGGTCCTGGTACAGCGCGAACCCGGCAGCCGACCCGGCACTGCCCGGAGCGCTGGCCGCGGTGCGGCACTCGTTGCGGCAGAACGCGCCGTTGTCGTTGCGGGCGCGGCTGTTCCCGAAGTCGGTGCTCAAGCCGAGCCCCGCCCCGGTGGCCGAGACGCCCGAGCGCGAGCCGGTAGGCGTCTAGCTCCTCCGACGCGAAAGGGCCCGCTCCCTCACGGGGGCGGGCCCTTCGGTACGAAGGCTTACTGCTCCTCGTCGAAGCGACGACGGAAGCGCTCCTCCATCCGTTCGGAGAACGAGCTGCGGCTGCGCGTCGGCCTGCCGTCTTCCTGCGTCCCCTCGGCGACCTGGTCTCCGCGACGCAGCGTCGTCAGGGTGATGAGCATGCCGAAGAACATGAGCAGGAAGCCGAAGACGCTCACGACGGGAATCCCGACGATGGCGAGCTTCGACAGGAAGCTCACACCGGCGACGAGCGCCGCCACACCTACTACGAACAACACGATGCCCTGTACACGGCGCCGCTTGGACGGCCGCCGCAACTTGGCGCCTCGTACGGTGGATGCGAACTTCGGGTCTTCGGCGTAGAGCGCGCGCTCGATCTGGTCGAGCAGTCGCTGCTCGTGCTCGGAGAGTGGCATCGTTCCTCCTCCGGCACAGCGGTCGCGGGCGCCGGGTGTACTCGGTTTCCGCCGAACCCGGCGGACGACCCACCCTGGGGACGTCACTCTCCAGGATACGATCCGCGCGGCCCGGCGACTACCCAGTCGGCCCTCTCATACGGTCGGTTCTGTCACCATCATCCTTCTAGGGCAGCGGTGAGGCCGTCGTGAGGCCTTCCTGCGGCCCTTGCAGTCGCGCTTTCAGGCGTTCGATCCCCCTCCGGCACGGAGCGTGACGTCGCGGAGCCACCCGTCTCAGTTGGGAGCTGTCCGACGTTCCGGGCTCAGGTTGCGCCCCGGAAGGCGCGGACGATCGTCGTCTCACCGGTGTTGCTCGCGCGGACGCCATCCCGCAGAGGTACGAGCAGCGGCCGATCGACCGGTTGACGGGTTCGCCGCTCATTCGCCGTTGAGTCGTGATCGTCCATGATGCACACTGCGTGCTGCCGCCGTCTGTGCGCGGCACCGGGGGAAGGTCGCTCTGCTCATGCGTGTTTCGTTGCGTGCTGCCATCGCGGTCGCGCTGCTGGTCGGGTTCTACGTGCTCGCCTCGGGGTTGATCGGCGGGCTGCTCGCGTTCGAGGCGTACGCGTTGGTGAACCGTCCGTTCGTCGGCCTGAAGCTGCTGTTCTTCGTGGCGCCCGTGGTCTTCGCGCTCGGCAAGGGCCTGATCTCGCTGGAGCGCCGCGTGCAGGACGGCGAGGTGCCCGGCACCCTCGTCACGCCCGCGGAGCAGCCCGCGCTCTGGGACCTGGTCCGCCGCCTGGCCGTCGACGTGGGCACCCGCCCGCCGGACGAGATCCGGATCTTCGCCGAGGCGAACGCCGGTGTCGCCGAGGACACCCGGTTCCTGGGGCTGCGCGTGCTGAAGCGCAGGATGTTCATCGGTGCTCCTCTGCTCACCTCCTTGACCGAGAAGCAGCTCATCGCCGTGCTCGCGCACGAGCTGGGGCACTACGCCAACAAGGACACCCGCCTCGCCGGAGTCGTTGTCTCCGGCCGCAACGCCATGCTGCGCGCCGGCTCGCACATGAACGCCGAGCACTGGTTCCAGCGCATGATCGTCAAGCTGTTCCGCAGCTACGCCAAGCTCTACTTCCGCGTCTCCCGGGCCATCAGCCGGCGCCAGGAGTTCGCCGCCGACCGCTTCGCGGCTCAGCTGGCCGGCTCCTCCGCGGCCTCGTCCGCACTGCGCGAGCTGGCGGTGATCGATGTCGCGTGGGCGCTCTTCACCGACCGCCACCTCACCGTCGCGTGGGAGCTCGGCTACCTCCCCGCGACGTTCTTCGACGGCTTCGCCCGCCTGCGCACCGCCCCCGAGCTCCGCGAGGAGCTGGAGGAGATCCGCCGGCACCCGTCCGACCCCGACCGCGGCCCGTACGACACGCACCCACCGCTGCCGGACCGCATCGCCGCCATCGACGCCCTGGCCCTGGAACCCGAGTCGGGCTGGGGCGACCGCCCGGCGGTCGAACTGCTCACCGACCCGATGCCGCTGCTCGACTCGGCCGTGCTGAACTCCCTGAACGCCGAAGCCGGTTCGAAGCAGCGCGTCGACTGGGCCACCCTCGGCCACATCGGCGCCCGAGCCCGCGTGGTGCACGGCACCGAACGGCTGTTGCAGGCGGCCGCCGAGGCGATGAACCAGCCGCCGTCACTGACGACGGTCCTCGACGCGCTCGACGCGGGCCGGCTGGCCGACCTGAGCACGGCGACCCCCGGCAACAGGGAAGCCGGCGCCCGAGCCCGCCGCGAGATGGCCCGCGGCGAGGTGCTGCCCGAGCTCTCCGCCTTGGTGGCACTGGCGTTCTCGGACGCGGGACTCGCCCGCTGGGAACTGGACTGGCTGGGGCGTGCCACGTTCGTCACCTCCTCCGACGACTTCGACATGGCCGGCCACCTGGACGCCGCGGTGGCCGACCACGGCAGCACCGAGGGCCTGCGCGAGGCGCTGGCCGTGGCCGGTGTCGCGCCCGGCTACCGCCCGGCGCGCTGACCGCCACCGACTTCCGCGCCTCGACTGGAGAAATCCCGTGGTCCTCTCCCTCCTGTTCAAACCCAAGGAACTCATCACCGTCATCCGCCTGATGCGCGAGGCCAAACGCCTCGGCGTCGAGATCGAAGACCTCCCCGACGACGTCGTGGCGGCCCACGTGCTGCCCAAGACCCACCCCGAGCGCTACGGACTGGTCCCCGACGCCGAGGTGACCACCTCCACGCCCATCGAGGACCTGGCCCTGGCCGCCGTGAAGGACGACGTCCGCGCCGGCAACTGGCAGAACGCCGCCGACCTGGTCGCCACCACCCTCGGCGACTGGGACCGCCGCCAACGCGTCGTCAGGGCCCTGGCCGACCTGGCCGCCAAGGACGACACCTGGATGACGGCCTGGCAAGCGGCCCGCCCAGGCGACCCGCACTGGGCCGTCGTGCACGCGATGTCGCTGGTGTCCCTGGCTTGGGACATCCGCGGCAGCGCCGCCGCCTCCGAAACCACCCGCTCGCAGTTCGACGGCTTCCACCGGGTGCTGCTCGAAGCCCGCGAAGCCGCAGCGGTGGCCGCCTCCGCGCTGCCGGAGGACCCGACGCCCTGGAACACGATGCTCACCCTCGCGCGCGGCTTGCAGGTGTCGCACGACGAGTTCCGTGTCATCTGGACCGAGCTGATCTCGCGGGATCCGTTGCACCACAACGGACACCAGCAAGCCCTGCAGTACTGGTGCCGCAAGTGGCACGGCTCCGACGAGATGGCGCTGGAGTTCGCGCTCGCAGCCGCCGCCAAGTCGCCGAAGTTCCTGGCGTGGCCGCTGCACGCCGCTTACGAGGCGCAGAGCACCTCCCCGGGCATGTGGAAGTCGCCTGCGGTGGTGGCCTCCTTGGACGCGTTGCTGGACCGGTTGGCTGATCAGGGCTCGGACACGTACTCGGTTCGCGACGACCGGGGTTATGCGGCCTTCGCACTGATTCAGCTGCAGCGGTTCGAGGAGGCGGTGGGGCAGTTCCGGGCTTTGGGCGCCTTGGCCGATGCCGGGCCTTGGGACTACTCGGAGCAGCCTCGGCTCGTGTTCCTGGCGTCTCGCGGGGAGGCGGTCACGGCCATGGCTCGGGGCAAGGGAGTCAAGGCTCCGCTTCGGTAGGAGGCATTCGAGGGCTCCAGTTCCTGGGCTCGAGTTGGGTTGGGGACAGCTAGGGCTTGCGGGTGCAGGCCTGGCTCGGGCACGAGTCGGTTTGGTTCGGACTCCGGCAAGGGCTCTCACAGCAACGGTTTCCGGCGAACCGAGGCACACCGGCGCGAGCGTTGGGCAGCGGCCTGGCGCGGGCGCCAGGCGCGCCGTTCTGTGGGCCTGTCGATCCCTTGTGGGGCAAGGGTCAGCCGACTGCGGCCGGTACGCGGGCCGGGGTGAGGGATGGTGGGGTTCGGCGTTCCAGCACCGCGCGTTCCAGTTGACGGGCCGGGGACTCGCCCAGGAGTTTGCGGGCCAGGGCCGTGCCTCGGGTTGGGGCGAGGGCCAGTTCCATGCGCAGGGCCTGGACGCCTACGAAGTGGCTCACCTCTTCCAGGATGGCTTTGGTGTCGGGGATGGACTTGGTTCGGCGGACCGCGTCGATCGCGGCTCGTTCCAGCGGGGCCGTGTGGAAGCCTCGGCGGACCACCGGTTTCGGGAGGCGGTCGGTGTGCTCCAGGCGCAGGGCGCCGTAGCCCATGGCTCGGGAGCGGCGTGGGGCCAGGACGTGGATCGGGCCCAGCAGCGGGATCGCGGACTTCATGCCGTGCAGGCAGAGGGCGTCGAAGGCGGTGAGCATGGCGCCTTCGCCCGCGTACATGAGGGCCGCGTGGACCAGCTGGGTGCGGCTGGGGCCCGCTCGGCTCAGGAGCAGGATGCCCGGTAGGAGACGTTGCCACGGGCCACCTGGACGGCAGCGTTGCTCTACCAGGGGCGGGGTCAGTCCTATGTGGAGCAGGGCGGCTGCCGGGGCTACCCGGTGGTCGAAGAGGGTGCCGAGGGCTTCGAGGTCGATGGGGTGGCGCATGGGTTCATGGTGCGCCGGATGCGGGCGGGGGAAGTGGGGCGAGCCGGAAGCTGTGGACAACTTCCGGGTTGTGGACAAGTCGCGATCACTCGGGCTTGGGCTCGAACTCGGCTGTCCTGTCCGGACTGTTGCCGAGCAGGGAGGCCGGACGGACAGCCAGTGAGCCGAAGCGGGAACGGGCCTGGTCAGCGGCTTGCTCGGCTTCGCGCCAGCCGCGTTCCGGGGCGTCGAAGATCAGTTGCTGGGCCGAGTCGGCGTTGTCAAGACCCTCTATTCGGACGCCGATCAGGCGGACCGCGCCGGGCGGGACCTGGGTGTCGAGGAGCTCGGCGGCGATGCGGTAGACCTCCTGGGTCACGTCGGTCGCCACCGGCAGGGTTCGGGAGCGGGTGATCGTGGTGAAGTCCGAGAAGCGGACCTTGATGGAGACGGTTCGGCCGCGCAAACCCTTGGCGCGCAAGGAACCCGCCGAGCGTTCCGACAAGCGCAACAGCTCGCGGCGCAGCAGCTCGCGGTCGTGGTGGTCCACCTCGAACGTTTCCTCGGCGCCGATCGACTTCTCGCGCGTCACGGGCACGACCGCGCGCTCGTCGACGCCGGCGGCCAGGGCGAACAGGTGCTCGGCGAGAGCGACACCGACCATGCGGCGCAGGCGGGGCAAGGGCGTCGCGGCGACGTCGGCGACCGTCTCCAAGCCCAGTTCCTCGAGGCGCGCAGCGGTTTTCGCGCCGACACCCCACAACGCGGACACCGGCAGCGGGTGCAGGAAGTCCAGCACGGCGTCGGACGGCACGACCATCATGCCGTCGGGCTTGCACATGCCGGAGGCCAGCTTCGCGAGGAACTTCGTCGGCGCCACGCCCACCGAGCACGTCACCGAGTGCTCGGCGAACACGCGCGACCGGATCAGCTCCCCGACGCCACCCGGCGTCAGGCCCAAACGGCGAAGTGCACCGCCCACGTCCAGGAACGCCTCGTCGAGAGAAAGCGGCTCCACCAACGGCGTGATGTCGCGGAAGATCGCCATGACGCCGCGCGAGACCTCCTGGTAGAGGTCGAACTGCGGTGGCAGGTACACGGCGTGCGGGGCCAGACGGCGCGCGTGCGCGGTCGGCATCGCCGAACGCACGCCGTACTCGCGAGCCAGGTAGTTGGCGGAGCACACGACACCGCGACCGCCGACACCGCCGACCACGACCGGCACCGAGGCGAGCTCCGGCCGTTCGCGGATCTCCACCGACGCGTAGAAGGCGTCCATGTCCACGTGCAGCATCCGACAGCCCGTGTCGTCGGGCCAGACGCCATCACGGGCACGGAACCGGTCGCGCAGGCCGCGTGGCAGGTTCGCACTGCGACCCATGAACACCCCCTCGAACGCCAGTTCGAGGGAATCCTACAGTTTGTACACCCGTGCCGCGTTCTCCGACGCGATGAGTCGCGCGATCCGGTGCGCGTCCTCCTCCAGGAATGCGTCACGACGCAAACCGTCGGACAGGAAGTCGGACAACGCGCGCCGGAACAGCAACGCGCCGAGGTAGTACAACTCGGGCAGACCGAACGCGTCCGACGAGAACAGGAACTTGCCGTAAGGCACGATCTCCAACGCCTCCGCCAGCACGCGCGGCGCCTGATGCCCCAACCCGTGCGTGGCGAGCCCGAGGTCGCAGAACACGTGCGGGAACACCTGCGCGAGATACCCGGCCTGCCGGTGGAACGGGTAGTTGTGCAACAACAACACAGGCACACCCAGACGAGCAGTCGCCCGCAGGAACGGCGTCAGCAACGACGGATCGCATCGGTGCAGATCGAGGTCCGAGTCGCCATAGCCCACGTGGAACTGCAACGGCAGCCCGGCGTCCAACGCCTCCCACGCCAGCCAAGTGATCACCACCGGATCGGCCAGCCGCCCGCCCGGCCACGCCTTCACCGCCGCGACAACGTCCGCATCGGCAGGCCGCACCCCGGGCAACGCGAGCCCGATCCGGTACGCCGCAACGGATTTCGCGCCGACCGCACCGCCGGACGCCAGCCGCGCACGCACCGCGGACACGAACTCCGCAGGCGCGACCGAAGGCCGCAACGACTCGGCCAGGTGCTCCAACCGCACGATGTCGTGCGAAACCGCTCCCGCCAGCGACGAGAGCTCCGGGCCCGACAGCAGCCGATCGGGCTGGAACCCGCCGTCCACCAGGAAGGTGTGGATCCCGGACGCCATCAGGAACGTCCGCGACACCTCGGTGATGTGCAGCGAATTCCTCCGTTCGAGGTACGCCGCAGCCGACGCGTGCCGGGGCAGGTCCAGCAGCGGAGCGCACCACCGCCGCACCGCGAACCCCAGCGCCGAGTCGAAGAACGACCCGCCCGACGGCCCCGCCGAGTCGCCCTCCAGGAGCAGCGACTCGAACTCCTCACGCGTGCTGTCGACGCGCAGCACACCGTGGCAGTGGTGATCTATCAGCCCGAGTTCGGCGACGAACGGCAAGATGCCCATAACCTTAGGATCGTGGACTCTGCGGAGCGGGACCAGCGGTTCGACCGGGCGACGGAACTCTTCGACGGGCTGAACGCCAGGGACGTGCGCGTCGTGGCGCTCACCTGGGTCGACAACAGCGGCATCGCGCGCACCAAGTCCGTACCTCTGCGCCGGCTGGCCCACGCGGCGGCACACGGCGTGGGCGCCTCACCGGTGTTCGACGTGTTCCTGTTCGACGACTGGATCATCCAGGGCCGGTTCGCCGGCGGGCCGGTCGGCGACCTGCGCCTGCATCCCGATCTCGACCGCCTCACGGTGCTCGCGGGACAGCCGGGCTGGGCCTGGGCACCCGCCGACCGCCACTTCCAGAGCGGCGTCCCGTACCCGATGGACCAGCGCCTGCAGGCCCGCAAGGCCCGGCAGAACCTCGCCGACCGGGGCCTCACCGCCAAGGCGGGCTTCGAGATCGAGTGGTGCGTCGGCAAGCCCGACACCGACGACTACGTCCCAGCCACGAGCGGTGCAGCCTATGGACACGCACGGCAGGTAGAGCTGTCCGACTACTGCGTGGACGTCCTCACGGCGTTGGACCAGCAGGACGTCGAGGTCCTCCAGTTCCACCCCGAGTACGCCGCCGGTCAGTTCGAGGTCTCCACGGCACCGGAAGACCCGGTCGCAGCAGCAGACACCGCCGTACTCGTCAAAGAAACCATCCGCGCCATCACGATCCGCCACGGCATGCGCCCGTCGTTCTCCCCCAAGGTGGTCAACGGCGGCGTCGGCAACGGCGGCCACCTGCACCTCAGCCTCTGGCGCGACGGAACGAACCTCTTCGAGGACTTCCAGGACGAGGCCAGGCAGTTCAGTGCGGGCGTCCTCAACCACATCCGCGCGTTGTGCGCTGTCGGTGCGCCCTCTCTCGCGAGCTACCTCAGGCTCGTGCCGCACACGTGGTCGGCACCGTTCGTGGCGTGGGGCGAGGAGAACCGCGAGACCGCGCTCAGGCTGATCCGGGACAACCTCGAGATCAAGTGCTTCGACCTCACCGCGAACCCGTACCTGGTCGTCGCGGGCGTCGTCGCGGCCGGTCTGGACGGCATCGCCACGCAGGCCACGCTCCCCGAGGGCCTCAACGTCGATCCGGCGCTGCTGGACGGCGTCCCGCGGCTGCCGGCGTCACTGCGGGAGGCCGTCGAGGAGTTCGAGAAGGACTCGGTGCTCACCGAGGCGTTCGGCAAGGAGCTGGCGGGCACGATCGCGGACGTGCGGCGCGGCGAGATCGAGCGCTACAAGGACGCGAGCCCGCAGGGCATCGCGAACGTCACTCGCTGGCGCCACTGAGTTCTTTGCGCAGCCGCGTCAACGCCCGGTGCTGAGCCACCCGCACCGCGCCGGGCGTGGAGCCGACCGCCTCGGCCGTCTCCTCCGCCGACAACCCCACCACCACGCGCAGCACCACGATCTCGCGCTGCTTCTCGGGCAACACGCGCAGCAGAGCAGCCATCTGCGCGGACAACTCCCCTTGCACCGCACGCTGCTCCGGTCCGGCCTCCGCGTCCACCGACTCGGGCAGCTCGGGCACGGGCTCCGCGCGGTTCCTCGTGAAGCTCCGGTACGAGTCAGCGACCTTGTGCGCCGCGATCCCGTACACGAAGGCCAGGAACGGCCGCCCCTGATCGCGATACGACGGCAACGCGGTCAGCACAGCGAGGCACACGTCCTGCGCAACGTCGTCCGCCGACGCGAACGATCCAACGCGCGCGCGGCAGTACCGCACGACCAACGGCCTGATGGTCCCGAGCAGCCGGTTGATCGCCGCACGATCCCCCGCCACGGCCAGCGCGACGTGGCTGTCCGCCGCCTCGGGCCGGCTGGAGTAGTAGGAGGGCGCCGGCGGGTCGACCGGCTCCTGGCCGCCCACGCCCGCCGTCCGCTCGACCAGCGAGTCGAGCGTTTCCTTCGAGACGTCGACCGCACCGCCCACGGACGAGCGCTGAACGGCCTCCGCGGGGACCTTGCGATGCAGACCGGGTGTGAACTCCACGCGGATCACCGTTCCTCGTCCGTGTGCTGGCGTGCGGTGAGGCGGGCGCGCCGGAGCCGTCCCTCGACGGCACGCGGGGTGAGCCGCGTGAGCTCGGCGATCTCCGCGTGCGAGTAGCCCTGCTCGTGCAGGATCAGCAGTCGGCGGCTGTCCTCGCTCAACGCCGCGAACGCCGCGTTGGCCGCCTGCTGCTCTACGACCGCGTCCTCGGGGTTTCCCTCGGCCACGACCTGTTCGAGCGAGGCGAACGAGTCCAGCAGGTCCACGTCCCGCCAGCCGCTCATGCGCGTCTGCCAACGCCGGTAGACGTTCGGGAACGCCAGCACGCACGCGTTGACGAAGTACTCGTTCAACGGCTGCCCGTGCTCGACCGACCACTCCCGGCCCAGCAGGCCGCGCTCGCAGAAGATCACGAACCCCTCGAAGACCGCGTCGCTCGCGAGCTCCTCGGCCTCGTCCAGCGGAATGGCCTGCTGGTGCAGGTACCGGCCGTGCCGGCCGCAGCGGGCGAACATCGCCCCCGACCGCACGAGCTTGGTAACGATCGTGAGTCCGTGCCCGAGAAGCTGGCGGTGGAACTGGTCCCAGCGCGACCCCGTCAGTCCTGACTCGCGGAAGTGCTGCACGAGCACCCCGTCGACGCGCAGCCGTTCGGCGGCGTGCGCTGGGTCAGAACTCCTCATGCCCTTAGGTATGTCGTTTGGATGCATTTAGCCCACGCGCCCAAACGAGATTCACCCGATCGGGACACTGGCGGCGGCGATCTCCTTGCGCAAACGCCCCAATGCCCGGTGCTGAGCGACGCGGACGGCGCCCGGCGTCGACCCCACTGCCTCGGCGGTCTCCTCAGCGGAGAGACCCACCACAACGCGCAGCACGAGGATTTCGCGCTGCTTCTCCGGCAGCATCCGCAACAGCTCGCCCATGGTGCCGTTCAACTCGACCTGAAGCGCGAAGTCCTCCGGCCCGGTGCCGCGCGACGCCTGGTCGGGCACCTCGGCCATCGGCTCCGCACGGTTGCGGGCGAGGGCGCGATGCGCATCGGCGACTTTGTGCGCCGCGATCCCGTAGACGAACGCCAGGAAAGGCCTGCCCTGCTCCCGGTAGTTCGGGAGCGCTGTCAGCACGGCCAGGCAGACGTCCTGCGCGACATCGTCCGCAGTTGTCGCGGAACGCCCCACACGCGCGCGACAGTACTTCACCACCAACGGGCGCAGGTAGCGAAGCAGCTGCTCAACGGCCCTGCGATCACCCTGCACGGCCAGGTTGACCAGCTCCGCGGATAACGCCGAACTTTCCATCCGAAGCTTCCCCTCCTCGACATCCCGTGGGAGAGACGTGCGGAACGTCACTCCTTATGCGGAAAGTAGGGAGAAACTTCAAACGTCACCCGTTCGGCGCAACCATCAGCGGTTGGTAATAGGCGTGGAGCAACCACTCCACGTAACCGAAACCCGCGCGTGCCGCCAATTCGGTGAGTTCATGACGGGTAATCGCCCAATATCGTGCCTTGCTCACCACCACACGCCACGAATCGGCCTCGTGCAGCTGGAACATCTCCAACTCGTACCGGTCACCATCCCAGTGCCAGAGCTGGAACCACACGACACGACCAGGCCCGACGGACGGTGGTGTCGACAACGGCCGTTCGCGCCGGATCGTGTCGTAGTCACGCGTCGAGAGAATGAGCCGACCACCAGGCCGCAGCACCCGTCGCATCTCTCGCAACGCCGCAAGGACGTCATCAGCGGCCAACAGGTGCGGCACGGCGTTGTCGGCAGCGAGCACGACGTCGAAGGAGTCATCAACGAACGGCAACGCACGCATGTCTGCCGCAAACGCGGGCAACGACACCCCACGCGCGAAAGCCTCCGCAACGGCCCGAGAAGCCGCCTTGGGGCTCAGATCCGACCCGACTACGGAGTAGCCGCACTGAGCCAGACCGATCGCCTGCGTCCCGATGCCGCACGCGCAATCGAGAACGCGCGCGCCGAGCGGAATGAACTCCGAGAGCTGCGCCGCCTGCCGAGCCATCGACGCGTCCCAGTCCGGGAACATCAGGTCGTACGTCCCGGCCAGCCCGTCGTAGAAGGCGCCGGTCAAATCAGCTCCTCGACCCCCACCGACGACCGCAGTTTCGCCAGCGCCCGGTGCTGAGCCACCCGCACGGCACCCGGCGTCGACCCGACCGCCTCGGCCGTCTCCTCCGCCGACAGTCCGACGACGACGCGCAGCAGCAAGATCTCGCGCTGCTTGTCCGGCAACCCGTTCAGCAGCCGGCCCAGCCGCACCGAGAGCGACCCGAGCAGCGCGTTCTGCTCCGGGCCGACCGTCAGCGACGGCCCGTCCGGCACCTCGGCCACGGGCTCTGACCGGTTGCGCGCCGACCCCCGGTGCACGTCCGCCACCTTGTGCGCGGCGATGCCGTACACGAACGCGAGGAACGGCCGGCCCTGGTCGCGATACGTGGGCAACGCCGTCAGCACCGCCAGGCAGACCTCTTGCGCCACGTCGTCGGCCGACGCGTACGCGCGTTCGCCACGACCGACACGCGCACGGCAGTACCGCGACACGAGCGGCCGGACAGACGTCAGCAACCGTTCGACGGCACGCCGATCACCCGCGACAGCCTCGTTCACGAGTGAAGCCAGCAAGCCGGAACTCTCCATGGCGTCAGTCCCTACGTCGGCAGCGGACACAACTATCTTTCGCCGCAAAGTCGTTTGGGACCAGTCACCGGGACCACGAACCCCGGGAACTAAGACTCTGTCAGGCGGAACGGCGGGCGAGTACGTGCAAGCGGGCGGCGACGTCCCTGAGCGGAGACCGGGTGGCGGCAGCCAGTTCCAGTTCGGCGAGCGCGTCGGCGGCACCGGGGTTCGCGTCCAGCACCACGCCGGGCACGAGGTCGGAGACGATGCCGTGACCTTGCAGGAGCTCGACGGAAAGTCCTGCCTCCAGGACCAGCTTCTCAAGCCCTGGAACGTCGAATCTGCGTTGCAACGGATCACGCGTGCCCGCGAGCTGGCCCGCGTCGTCGTCCAGCAACCGCCGCGCGTCGACGATACGGCCCGCGATCGCGCGGTGCAGGATCGCCGCGAAACGGTTCGCGACCAGCACCGACACCGCGCCGCCGGGCGCGACGGCCGCGGCCAGCGAGGTGAGTGCGGCGGGGGCGTCGTCCACGACCTCCAGCACGCCGTGTGCGAGCACCAGATCGGCCTCACCAGGGGAAACGCCGAGCGAGTCGGTGTCGCCCTGGACCGCGTTGATGGTCACCCCGGCCTCGCGCGCGCGGGTGTTCAACGTGGCGAGTGCGTTCGGCGACGGCTCGACGACCGTGACCGCACAGCCCGCCGCGGCGAGGGGCACGGCCCAGACGCCGCTGCCACCACCCACGTCGAGGACGCGCGGGGGTTCGCCACCCCGGCGCGTGCGGGCGGCGGCCAGTTCGGCGTCGAGCACCCTGTGTACGGCGTCCGGTCGCATGGCAGTAAGAGTAGGAGACCCTAGAGTAGGTCTGTGCATACGGTGTCCGTGCTCAGCCTCAAGGGAGGCGTCGGCAAGACGACGGTGGTTCTCGGCCTCGCCTCGGCCGCGCTCCGTCGTGGCGTCCGCACGCTGGTGATCGACCTCGACCCGCAGTGCAACGCCACGTCGACGCTCGAACCGGAGGAGTCCAAGGCGAGCATCTACGACGTCCTGCAGGACCCGTCCGAGGAGAACCTGGAGCAGGCGATCCGCCCGAGCAGGTGGGGCGACGGCATCGACGTGCTGTCCGGGTCGGAGGACGCCGAGCTGCTCAACCACCCGGACCCGAACGAGTCGCGGCTGCACCGGCTGAAAGACGCGTTGCGCACGTTGCGTGACATGTACGACGAGTTCCCGTACCAGCTCGTACTGCTCGACTGCCCGCCGTCGCTGGGCCAGCTGACCCGCTCGGCACTGGTGGCCGCGGACCGCGCGTTGCTGGTCACGGAACCGACGATGTTCGCGGTGGCGGGCGTGCAACGGGCCTTCGAGGCGGTGCAGAACGAGCGCGAGCAGAACAACGCGGACCTGCAGCCGCTGGGCGTCGTGGTGAACCGGGTGCGGCCGCGGTCGCACGAGCACCAGTTCCGCATCGACGAGCTGCGCGACATCTTCGGCCCGTTGGTGATGCCGGTGGCGTTGCCGGACCGTCTGGCCGTGCAGCAGGCACAGGGCGCGTGCATGCCCATCCACGAGTGGGGCACGCCGGGTGCGCGCGAGGTGGCGCTGGCGTTCAACCTGCTGCTCGCCCGCATCCAGCGCATCTCCCGCAGCCGGCGCCGCGCGGTGCACCAGGACTTCGACGACGACGAGATCCAAGAGGCGGTGGATGCCTGAGGGCGACACCGTCTTCCTGGCCGGGCACCGCCTGCACGAGGCCCTGGCCGGGAAGACGCTGCGGCGCGGCGAACTGCGCCACCCCCGGCTGTCCACCCTGGATCTGGCCGGGCTCGACGTGCTCGGGGTGCGCACCTACGGCAAGCACATGTTCACCCGGTTCTCCGACGGGAACAGCCTGCGCAGCCACTTCCGGATGGACGGCGCGTGGCACCTCTACCGGCCGGGCGAGCGCTGGCGGCGTCCCGCGCACCAGGCCCGCGCGGTGTTCGAGGTCGACGACCGGCAGGCCATCGGCTTCGCGCTGCACGACATGGAGTTCGTGCCGACCGCCCACGAGGATCGGCTGATCTCGCATCTCGGACCCGATCTGCTCGCGCCGGACTTCGACGCCGCCGAGGCCGTTCGGCGGTTGACCGAGGACCGTTCGCGGCCGATCGGTCTCGCGTTGTTGGACCAACGGGTCATGGCCGGCGTCGGAAACCTGTACCGCGTGGAAGTTTGTTTCCTGCTGCGGGTTTCGCCGTGGGCGCCCGTGTCGTCGATCGACGCGGAACGCGCGGTTGCGTTGTCCCGCAAGCTCTTGCAGGCCAACCAGTGGCGGCCGGAACAGATCACGACGTCTGATCCGCGGGTCAAGAACTGGGTTTTCGAACGCACCGGCAAACCGTGCGTGCGTTGCGGCACAAGGGTCCGATCGGGCGACATGGATGCCAGAACTGTGTACTTCTGTCCCAGTTGCCAATCCGTTTGAACCGCGGCCGCGTTCTGTTCGTGTCCTCGAACATGGCGGTCAATCTGGATGCCCTGCGCCCCGGCTTCACCGAGGACCCGTACGCGGTGCTGAAGGACCTGCGGGAAGCAGGCCCCGTGCACCAGATCGAGGTCTTCGGCATGTCCATGTGGCTGGTGACCCGCTACGCCGACGTGCGCGCCGCGCTGAACAACCCGTTGCTGGCCTCTCACGGCTCCGCTGCCGGCCCCGTGCCGCGTACGTACCCCATGGTGGCCGGAGGGTGGTTCAGCGACGTTGCGGACCACATGCTGATGAGCGACGTACCGGACCACACGCGCCTGCGCCGTGCCGTGTCGCGTGAGTTCACTCCGCGCCGCATCGCCGCGCTGCGCCCGCGCATCGAGCAGGTCGCGTCGTCGTTGATCGACTCGTTCGTGAACGACGGCCAGTGCGACCTCATCTCGTCGTTCGCCTCGCCGCTGCCGGTCACGGTGATCATGGAACTGCTCGGCGTGCCCGAGGTCGACCGCGAGAACTTCAAGTACTGGGCCGACGTCGTGACCGGCGTGAACGAGGGCGACCACGAGCTGGTCGCGGGCATCCACGAGGAGGCGTCCGGGTACCTGCGCGACCTGGTGGCGTGGAAGCGGACCTCCGGCGACACGGACCTGATCGGGTCGCTGGCCCGCGTGACCGGTGAGGACGCGCTGAACGACCGCGAGCTGGTGTCGTTGGCGTTCCTGCTGCTCGTGGCGGGCTACGTCACGACGATCGACCTGATCGGCAACGGCATCCTCGCCCTGACGCGCAACCCCGAGCAGCAGGAACTGCTCGCGCGGTCGCCGTCGCTGCTGCCGGGCGCGATCGAGGAGTTCCTGCGGTTCGACCCGCCGACCTCGCACGCCACGCTGCGGTTCGCGCGGCCGGGCCTGCAGATCGGCGGCGTGCCGATCCCACCCGGTGACGTCGTGCTGCTCTCGCTCGCGTCGGCGAACCACGACGCGGCGCGCTACCCGCGGGCCGACGTGCTGAACATCGAGCGAGCCGACCGGCAGCACCTCGCGTTCGGGCACGGGATCCACTTCTGCCTGGGCGCACCGCTCGCGCGGCTGGAGGGCGAGATCGCGTTCCGGACGTTGCTGCAACGGTGTCCCGGGCTGGTGCTGAACCCGGACGAGCCGCTGGCGTGGCGGGTGTCGATCAACATCCGGGGGCTGAAGTCGCTGCCGGTGCGGTTCCGGACCAAGCCCGCCATGCCGCTGGACGAACAGGCAACGATCAAGGTGCCCAAGCCGTCCTGACTCGCGTAACGGCGTTGCCGGAAGTCGGCAACCATCAACGTGAGCCAGCCGATGACAGTCCCAGTTCCAGTCCACCCGCCACCGCTCGCCCCCGCGGCGCGCGCGTTCGAGGCGATCTACCAGGCCGAGTTCGACGTCGTGATGGCGTACTTCGCCCGGCGCACCGCCGAACCGCAGACCGCCGCCGACCTGACCGCGGACACGTTCGTCGCCGCCATCACGTCGTTCGGCAGCTTCGACTCCTCTCGCGGTACTGCGCGCGCCTGGTTGTTGGGCATCGCCCGCCGTGTGTTCGCACAGCACTGTGAGGCCGTCACGCGCGGCCGGGACGTTGTCGTGCGCATGACCGGCCGACGCGCGCTTTCCGGTGACGAGATCGACGACCTGGTGGGCCGCATCGACGCCGAACGCGCGGGCCGCGACCTGGTCGCCGCCCTGTCGACGTTGCCGGCGCTCGACCGCGAGGTGGTCGAGCTCGTCGACCTGGTCGGCATGACACCGAAGGAAGCCGCGGCCGTGCTGGGCGTCTCGTCCGGCGCGGTGCGGATCAGGCTTTTCCGGGTGCGCGGCAAGATCCGCGACCTGGCGGCACACGGGGGACAGCGATGACTTTCAAGGACAACCTCCTGGAGGACCTGATGAGCGAGCACGGTGCGGCGCTGGTGGACGCGCCGGAGCAGCGCAAGAGGTCCGCACGGCCGTTGCTGGTGGCGGCGGCGGTGCTGGCGGTCGCGGGCGCGGCCACGGTGGCGATCACCACGAGCGGCAACGCGCCGGAGGCGTGGGCGGTCACCAAGAACGCCGACGGCTCGGTCACGGTGTCCATCCGGGACATCAAAGGAGTCGACGCGGCCAACGCGAAGCTGCGCGAGTACGGCATCCACGCCAAGGCGGTGCCGATGTCGAAGGACTGCGCCGACCTGGACGAGAGCAAGCTGCTCAAGGGCGGTTACGCGGTGCCACGCACCAGCGAGGACGGCTCGGTGACGATGAGCGCAGGCGACGTGCCGGCCGGGTACACCGTGCTGCTGGGCGTGTCGAACCTGCCGAACCGCGCGACCGGGCTGGGCCTGACCGCACCGACGCAGGACCCGGCGCCGAACTGCTTGGCCGAGGTCGGTAGCTGAGGGCCGCGCGCCCACCCTGAACTGGCGTTATAGGGTGGGCGCGTGGTTTACAAGCAGGTGGTTCGCAGGGCGTTGTTCGGGATGCACGGCGGCGACGCGGAGCGGGTCCACGAGACCACGCTGAACGTCATGGCCCGCCTCAGCCCGCTGGCGAGGTTCGCCCGCAACCAGAACAACCCGCGCACGGTGTTCGGTGTCCGCTTCCCCAACCCCGTCGGGCTCGCGGCCGGTCTGGACAAGGACGGCAGGGCGCTGCCGGCGTGGGCCGCGCTGGGGTTCGGGTTCGTCGAGGTCGGCACGGTCACCTGGCACGCCCAGCCGGGGAACCCGAAGCCGCGGCTGTTCCGGTTGCGCGAGGACGAGGCGATCATCAACCGGATGGGCTTCAACAACGCCGGAGCCCAGGCGCTGGCGCGGAAGCTCGACCGGACGACGCTGCGGGCGCCGCTCGGCATCAGCCTCGGCAAGTCCAAGATCACGCCGGTCGAGGACGCCGTGCAGGACTACCTGAACTCGCTCGAAGCGCTCAAGGACCACGGCGACTACTACGCGATCAACGTCAGCTCGCCCAACACGCCAGGTCTGCGCAGCCTGCAGGACAAGGGGGCGCTCACCGAGCTCGTGCGGGCCCTCACCGCGGCCACGGACAAGCCGATGCTGGTCAAGATCGCGCCGGACCTCACGGACGACGCCATCGAAGAGGTCATCCAGGTGTGCGTGGACAACGGCATCAAGGGCCTCATCGCCACGAACACGACCCTCAGCCGTGAGGGCCTCAAGAGCGCCCTCCGGAACGAGGCCGGTGGGCTCAGCGGCCGTCCGCTCACGCGGCGGGCCAACGAGGTGGTCCGGTTCATCACCAAGAACAGCGAGCTGCCGGTCATCGGGGTCGGTGGCATCGCGACTGCCGACGACGCCAAGCGCATGATCGACGCCGGGGCGAGCCTCGTGCAGATCTACACCGGGTTCATCTACGAGGGACCGGGGCTCGTCAGCCGGATCAACCGGGCGCTGAGGTGAGCGTGCGCTCCACGTGCTCCCAGCGGCCGACCGGACGGCAGCCGCGCAGCACGGTCAGCAGTGAGCGCACCACGGCGACGAAGTCGACGAACACGATCACCATCAGCAACGGGTAGGCGAACGGCACAAGCGCCAGCAACGGCGTCTTGGCCCGCCACGGTTCGGTCAGGTCGCCGACGATCGTGAAGAAGGCGACGCCCGTGTAGACGGCGCACAACAGAAGGATGCCGGTGAACCAGCCGGTCTGGAACGTTGCGCTGACGACGACGTACACGAAGAGAGGTTCGAACAGCACGAGAACCTCCCCTGCTGCCGTGTACGGCAGGTGCAGCCACGAGAGAAGGCGCGAGCAGGACGTACCGAAGAAGAGCGAGCGGTGTTTGTAGAACGCTTGCAGACGGCCGAACTTCCAGCGGAACCGTTGACGCAGCAGGCCGTGCAGTGACGGCACGGCCTGGGTGTGGGCGATGGCGTCGGCGGCGAAGATGATCCGCCAGTCGTAGTTGCCGCGCACGGACAGGATCTTCATGGAGAAGTCGATGTCCTCGGTCATCGTGTCGGTGTCGAAGTAGCCGCACGCGCGCACGATCGAGGTCCGGAACATCGAGCCGACACCGCCGATCACGTACTCGCAGTTGAACACCGTGTAGCCCTGCTTCAACCGGTGCACCACGGCGTACTCGAGCCGCTGCACCCACCCCAGCACGCCCTGCGGACAGGCGATCTTCACGTTGGCCGCGGCGGCGAGCACCACCGGGTCGGCGAAGTGCGCGACCATCCGCGCGACAGCCGTCCTGGACAACGTCGAGTCGGCGTCCAGCACCATCACCAGCCCGTCGCCGACGAGGCGCATGCCGGTGTTGATCGCCGCGGCCTTGCCCGCATTCGGTTGCGAGACAACACGAACGCGCGCACCGAAGCCCTGCAGCGCGGCGACCGTGCCATCGCTGGAACCGTCGTCGACCACGATCACCGACACGTCGGCGTAGGTGCTGTCGAGGACCGACCGCACCGCACGGGCAACGCACAGCTCTTCGTTGTACGCGGGAATCACGACCCACACCGGTGGCGCGTACGGCGACGGCCGCGCGCGGTGCAACGACAGGTCGTAAAGATCAGCCGCCACCAGGACGACGCACACCCGCACCACGCCGATCGCCGCCAGCGGCACCATGAGCCACGTCAGCGAGGTCATCGGCGGTGCCGGAGCAGAAGGATGCGGGACGCGACCAGACTGCCCGCGATGACGGCGCAGGCCAGGAACAGCACCACGTAGTACGCGGCGACCATGGCGGAACTCCCTCCTTGGACCGGAAGCAGGATCGGTCCGAAGTGGAGGGACGAAAACCACACGAAGGTGTGGCCGCTAGTTACGACGTGCTGCCCTCAGCCAGCGCATCACCGGGTGCAGGATCACGACCAGCAGCGAGCCCCAGACCAGGCCGCCCATCTGCAGGTCGCCGATCTCGATGGTCAGGTCGCCGACGCCCGCCACCAGCGCCGCGCCGCCGACCATCGCGTTCGCCGGGTTGGCCAGGTCCACGCCGCGGTCCATCCAGATGCGGACGCCGATGAGCACGATCAGGCCGTAGAGCACCAACGTGCAGCCGCCGAGCACTCCCGGCGGGATGGTGCCGAACAGCGCGATGGCCTTCGGGGAGAACGCAAGAGCGGCGGCGAACACACCGGCGAACGCGAAGGCCGCCGTCGAGTAGACGCGGGTCACGGCCATGACGCCGATGTTCTCGGAGTACGTCGTCGTTCCGACGCCGCCGCCCAGGCCGGACAGCGCGGTCGAGAGGCCGTTCGCGATGATCGCGTCACCCGCGCTGCCGTCGAGGTTGCGGCCGGTCAGGGCCGCGACCGCCTTCACGTGCCCGACGACCTCGGCGACCAGCACGATCACCACGGGCAGCATCAGCAGCACCACGGACGGCCGCAGCTCCGGCTGGTAGAGCTTCGGCAGGCCCACCCACGCGGCGGCGCGCAGGTCGGCGAACTTGGCGTCGGGCACGGCGCCGAACAGCACGCCGCCGATCCAGATCGCGACGAAGCCCACGAGGACCGAGAACCGGAACAGCAGGCCGCGGCCCAGGACGCCGGCCAGCAGGATCACCACGGTGGTCAGGGCGGCCAGCAGGGGCTGCGCGGCGAAGTTCGAGGTGGCCTGGTGCGAGAGGTTCAGGCCGATGATGATCACGACGGCGCCGCTGACGACCGGCGGCATGACCGACTCCAGCAGGCGGACGCCCAGCGCCTTGACCGCGATGCCGACGACGATGACCAGCAGGCCCGCGGCGACGACGCCACCGAGCTGGGCGGCGGTGCCCTGTTCACGGGCGGCCACGAGGGGGGCGACGAAGGCGAAGGACGAGCCGAGGTAGCTCGGGACGCGGTTCTTGGTGATCACCAGGAACAGCAGCGTGCCCAGGCCGGAGAACAGCAGCGTGGTGGCGACGGGGAGGCCGGTGACGGTGGGGACGAGCACGGTCGCGCCGAACATGGCGACCAGGTGCTGCACCCCGAACCCGATGGTGAGCGGCCAGCTCAGCCGCTCCTGCGGTGCGACGGTTTCACTGTCGGTGATCCGACCGTCCCCGTGCACGGTCCACAACGCCAACGCACTGCCTCCCGGCAACCCAGCCGGACTTCCCGCAGACCGGCCCCGGAATCCTGCCACGCCATGTAGTGGCTACGGCTAGATAACGGTCTGATAATCACACGATCGCCGTAAAGATCTCTACAGGGAACCGCCGAATAGCGGCACGCGACTACAGAACGTCACTTTCAGTACGCTGAATAGCCTGACACGTCTCGCATTGCCGACGCGAGACCGGCCATGTGGTCGGTGGCGTCGTCGAGCACCTGACGCGGGTCCTGGAACGCCGTGCTCGCCGCCAGCGCCTGACCGGCGGCCGCCACCAGCGAACAGTAGCGGTCCACGCCGTCCGCCAGTTGGATCCTGAGCACCCGCACGCCCTCGACCAACGGCGCGCGCTCCAGCGGCGGTGCGGTGTTGCGCGCCCGTTCCACGGCCTGGAGCTGTGCGGACACCGCACGGATGGCCGAGGAGGCCTCCTGGGCGGTCTGCCGGGCGTGCTGCACGGACTCCGTCGGCATCGACGTGAGCGCCGGCGAGTCGAGCTGCCGCAGCAGCTCGTGCATCGCGTCCTCGGCGCTGTGCAGCTTCTCCATCGGGATGCGCGCGGCCGAGATGTGCGCGGGCAGCGGCGGCCGGACCGCGGGCGGCGGAGCCAGCTCCAGCCGCTGCTTCGAGGCCTTGAGCTCGCGCAGCTTGAACCCGCTGCGCACGGCGAGCAGGCCGGGCAGGGCCGCGCCGATCGTGCCGCCGACGGTGGCCCACGTGCCGAGCACGCCGGTGAAACCGAAGACGGCCAGCGTGCCGAAGATGGTGATCAGCGCCAGCCAGAACGTGAGCACGGCGTTGGTGCGCTTGCGCTTGCGCTCCAGCTTGGCGCGCGGGTCGTTCCACTTCTGCAGGCGGTAACGCGCCTGTTCGGCCAGCGGGTGGCCCTGGAGCGACGCACCCAACTCGGTGACGACCTTGCGGACGATCTCGTTGTTGGGACGGTTTCTCCAGGGCTCCATGATCACCTGCTGACTCCTCCCCCGTGGCGCAGCGTCAGTGCTGAGCCGGCGGGACCTGCTGCTGCGTGGTCTTCTGCTCCTGCTGCACGCGCTGAGCGATCTCGGCCTGGATCTGCGCCGCCGCGCTGTTGCCCGCGGTGACCTGCGCCGGCGTGCTCGAAGCACCACCGGACATGGACGCGCGGATCTGCTCCAGCCGGGAGGCGCCGGCGAGCTGCGTGGTCGAGGCCTGCACCTCGAGCATGCGGCCCTGCACCGAGTTCTGGGCCAGCTCGGCCGACCCGATCGCGGTGGCGTACCGCTTCTCGATCTTGTCGCGGACCTCTTCCAGCGACGGCACGTTGCCGGGTGCCGCGAGCTCGCTCATCTGGGTCAGCGACGCGGAGACCTGCTCCTGCATCTTCGCCTGCTCCAGCTGGCTGAGCAGCTTCGTGCGCTCGGCGAGCTTCTGCTGCAGCATCATCGAGTTGCGCTCGACCGCCTGCTTGGCCTGTGCGGCGGCCTGCAGCGACTGGTCGTGCAGCGTCTTGAGGTCCTCGATGCCCTGCTCGGCGGTGACGAGCTGGGTGGCGAAACCCTGCGCGGCGTTCTCGAACTGCTGCGCCTTCTGCTCGTCGCCCTTCGAGCGCGCCTCGTCGGCGAGCACGAGAGCCTGGCGGGCGGAGGCCTGCAGCTTCTCGACCTCGCCGAGCTGCCGGTTCAGCTTCATCTCCAGCTGACGCTGGTTGCCGATGACGGCCGCGGCCTGCTGAGAGAGCGCCTGGTGCTGACGCTGCGCCTCCTCGATGGCCTGCTGGATCTGCACCTTCGGGTCAGCGTGCTCGTCGATCTTGGACGAGAACGATGCCATCAGGTACTTCCAGAACTTCACGAACGGACTGGCCATCTCCTACGCCTGCCTTCTCGGTGCCGGTGTTGGATCCATCGTCTCAATTGTGCGTCGGCGGTTCCACCAACCCGGGGAGATATCCGGGAAGACCCCGACCCTCCCCGGGACTTTGGAGTGAACGCCCGACGGCGCCCAATCCTGCCCGCACCCGCGCCCCGAGACGCGGTGACCCAACGTGCTGTGGCCAAGCCGTTGCCTGCCGCCCAGCGTGCTGGCGTCGTTGTTGAGTTGAACGCGCGAACGGGCAATCTTGTTGCAGCGCGTGACGTGGCGGGGGCCACAGCCCTCAGACGTTCACCCGAATGCCAGCGACCCCGTCCACTCGAACGTGGACGGGGTCGGAAACGACATGGCATTAAGCTGCGACAACTGCCTTCGGCGTCTTGCCGATCTTGCTCGTGAGCCGGTGGCTGAGCATCGGCTGCAGGCGCAGGTCGGACAGGTCGTCCGAGAGCGTGGTCGGCAGCACGCGGCCGCCCTCCAGCTTCCCGCGCTCCGAGCGGCCGTCGGGGACGGTGTCGGGCACCGTGTCCGGCGTCTGCGAGACGGCGCCGATGTCGGAGGCGACGTGGTGCAGCAGCTCGGACAGCGGAAGCTCCAACGCTTCACAGATGGCCGCGAGGAGTTCGCTGGACGCCTCTTTGCGGCCGCGCTCCACCTCGGACAGGTACCCCAGGCTCACGCGGGCGGTCCGAGAGACCTCGCGCAGCGTGCGGCGTTGGTTGGTGCGGGCATGGCGAAGCCGATCACCGATCGCCTCGCGTAGCAGCACGGTCATCGCGCGCCTCCTTCCGGCCGGCCGTGTCCCTACGTTACCGATCGACACCGACAACGGGCAGTGACTTCCGAACACGTCCGCCAAGGGCGAACGAACGCGGAGTCATCGTTTGTTCCCGTCCTCGGTCACCAGCAGGTAATCCGACAGCAGGACCAGCGCTTTTTCCACGGCTGTGAAACGCACCGCTTTTCTGTCACCACTCACCGTGATGGTCCGCACTGTGGACACTCCAGGCCCGCTCAAGCCGATGTGAACCGTTCCTGGAGCGACACCGTCCTGCGGATCAGGTCCGGCGACGCCGGTGAGTCCGATCCCCCAGTCCGATTTGCACCGGTTCCGGGCTCCCTCCGCCAGTTGGATCGCAACGTCGGGGTGCACGGCACCGTGCTCGTCGAGCAACTGCTGGTCCACGCCGGCGAGCTCGTGCTTGAGCTCGGTGGCGTAGACGATCAACCCACCGCGGACCACGGCACTCGCCCCCGGTGTGTCGACGATCGTCGCGCACAGCAGACCCGCGGTCAGCGACTCGGCAGTGGCTACGGTCTGCCCGCGCGCCTTCAGCAGTTCGACGACGTTCGTCACGCCACCGCCCTACCCGCACGGGCCTTCAACTTAAACGCACGGACGACGTAGTCGATTCCCGTGGCGACCGTGAGCACCAGCGCCGCGGCCATGATCACCCACGCGATGACCGCGACGACGTCGTGGTGCGGCAGCAGGAACAGGCCGATCGCGACGACCTGCAGCAACGTCTTGGCCTTGCCGCCGCGGCTGGCCGGGATCACGCCGTAGCGGATCACCCAGAACCGCAGCAGCGTCACGCCGACCTCGCGCACGGCGATCACGATCGTGATCCACCACGGCAGCACGTCGAGGATGCTCAGGCCGACCAGCGCCGATCCGGTGAGCGCCTTGTCCGCGATCGGGTCGGCGATCTTGCCGAAGTCGGTGATCAGCCCGTGCTTGCGGGCGAGCGTGCCGTCGATGTGGTCGGTGAAGCTCGCGACGGCGAAGATGCCGAACGCGACGAGCCGCCACGTGGTGTCGAAACCGCCCGCCGCGAACAGTGAGAGCAGGAAGACCGGGACCAGTGCCATCCGCGCCATCGTGAGGACGTTGGCGACGTTGAGCAGCGGGACCTTCCTGGCCTCCGTCATGTCGCCACGACCTCGACGATCAGGTCCACGCCCTCGGAGTCGACCACGCGGCACCGCACGAGGTCACCGCGCTTGAGGTCCTCGCCTCCGAGCACGATGCACTCGCCGTCCACCTCGGGCGCCTGGTGCTCGGCCCGGCCGACGCAGTCGCTCTCCTCGTCCTCCTCGTGCTCGATCAGCACGACGACCTCGGAGCCGACCCGGTCCTCCGCGCGCTGGCTGGTGAGCTCCTCGACGAGGTTGCCGATGCGCTGCACCCGTTCCGCGATGGTGTCGGCGTCGAGCTTGCCGTCGAGGTTCTCGGCCTCCGTGCCGTCCTCGTCGGAGTAGCCGAAGACGCCGACCGCGTCGAGGCGCGCCTCGGTCAGGAACCGCTCCAGCTCGGCCAGGTCCTCCTCGGTCTCGCCGGGGAAGCCCACGATGAAGTTGCTGCGGATGCCGGCCTCGGGCGCGTGCTCGCGGATCTGCCACACGAGCTTGAGGAAGCTGTCGGTGTCGCCGAACCGGCGCATGCGGCGCAGCACGTTCTCGCTGGAGTGCTGGAACGACATGTCGAAGTAGTTCGCGACCTTCTCGGTCTTCGCGATGGCCGCGACGAGGCTGGGCTTGGTCTCGGCCGGCTGCAGGTAGCTCACCCGCACCCGCTCGACGCCCGGGATGCTCGCCAGACGCGGCAGCAGCTGCTCCAGCACACCCTGCTCACGCGGCAGGTCCTTGCCGTAGCTGGTGCTGTTCTCGCTGACCAGGAACAGCTCCTTGACCCCGTTCTCGGCGAGCCACACGGCCTCGGCCACGACCTCGTCGGGGTGCCGCGACACGAACGCGCCGCGGAAGCTCGGAATCGCGCAGAACGAGCACCGGCGGTCGCACCCGCTGGCGATCTTCAACGGCGCCACGGGTGCGTCGTCGAGCCGGCGGCGCTGCACCTTGGTGGGACCCCAGCCGTGGCCGGGCACCTGGACGTCCTGTGCGGCTTCCTGGCGCTTGACCGGCGTGATCGGCAGCAGCGTGCGGCGGTCCACCGGCACGTGCGACTCGACCGGCTTGCCGTGCAGCACGTCGTCGAGGCGCTCGGCGAGGTCGTTGTACTGGTCGAAGCCCAGCACGGCCGCGGCCTCGGGCAGGCTGTCCGCGAGCTCCTTGCCGTACCGCTCGGCCATGCAGCCGACCGCGACCACCTTGGCACCGGTGTCCGACGCCGCCAGCAGCGTGTCGACCGAGTCCTTCTTGGCCTGCTCGACGAAGCCGCAGGTGTTGACGACGACGACGTCCGCTTCGGCGCCCTCGTCCACCAGCTCCCAGCCGCCCTCGCCGAGCCGCCCGGCGAGTTCCTCGGAGTCGACCTCGTTGCGGGCGCAGCCCAGGGTCAGCAGCGACACGCGGCGCGCAGCGGTGGGCGGAGTGGTGGGAGAAGACACGGTGCTCAGCGTAACCGCCCCAGGTCTCACACCATTAATCAGCGGCGCCCGACCGGTCCGCGTCGCTACCGTCCCCGACCGTGGATCTGTTCTGGTCGGTCCGGCCCGACCTGTCGGGCTACCACGGCTCGCCCGAACCCGCGCCGGGAACGCGGGTCTTCTTCGTCTACGAACGGTGGCGTGAGGCACAGCTGGCCGAAGGGCACTCCCCGCCGCCGGAAATGCCGGACATGGTCGGCTTCCACGTCTTCAACCGTGCCCGGGACGTGTCCCATTGGCCATGCCGGCTGTTCCGGGTACGGGATCTGGACGTCCACCACCAATGGCCCGGCATCCACGGCTGGTACTGCTGCCGCATGATGACCTTGGTCGAGGAGCTGCCGTCCTGGCAGGCACTCGGTCCGCACGGCGAGCGGGTCGCCGTGGTCCTCGAACAGGCACGGGCGCTGACGCCGGAGCAGGTGGCGCAGATCGCTGCGATGGACGGGACGGCCGAACGACGGGTGCACGCACGGGGCCAACCGCGCGACGTGGGACACAGCGGGTCCTACCTGAGCCGGGCGGTCCACGCCGCGGCTGACCACAGCGGCGAGAAGGTCCGCAGGTGGGACAGCGGCTTCCAGGTGCACCTGCCGGCTCATCGCGGGTGGCTGGAGGCGTTGCAGGCGGCGCACGCGATGCTCTGGGCGACCGCCGCGCCCGAGGCGTACACGCCACGAGAGCGCGAGACCCTCTCCCGCCGGTGGACCGCCGTGCTCGGCGCTCATACTTGACCACCGTGACCAGTGGGGTAGTCGTGCGGCGCGCCCGCACCAGCGACGTGCGCGCCATGAAGGCGTTGATCGACGGGTACGCGGGGAAGGTCCTGCTCGCCAAACCGCTGGTCACCCTGTACGAGGCGGTGCAGGAGTTCTGGGTGGCAGAGGAGAACGGCGAGCTGCTCGGCTGCGGTGCCCTGCACGTGATGTGGGAGGACCTGGCCGAGATCCGCAGTGTCGCGGTCTCCCCCATGGCGCTGGGCAGGGGCGTGGGCCACCGGATCGTGGCGCAGCTCGTCGCCGTGGCGAAGGAGCTGGAGCTCAAGCGGATCTTCGTGCTGACGTTCGAGACCAAGTTCTTCGGCAAGCACGGGTTCGTGGAGATCGAGGGCACGCCGGTGAGCCCGGAGGTCTACGAGGAGATCATGCGGTCGGTCGACGAGGGTGTCGCCGAGTTCCTCGACCTCAGCTACGTGAAGCCGAACACGCTCGGCAACAGCCGGATGCTCCTGGAGCTGTAACTATTCGAGTGATTACTCGAATAGTCTTGACTCGACGAACCTGGACACGCCAGGATCGGCCGCGTGCCCGAATCGCTGACCATCGACGAGCTCGCTGCCCGGATCGGCCTGCCCAGCAGCACCATTCGCATGTACCAGACGAAGGGTGTGCTGCACGCGCCGAGACGGCAGGGGCGCGTGGCGTACTACGACGCCTCGCACGTCGAACGGTTGACGTTGGTGCAGCGGTTGCAGCAGCGGGGGTTCTCGCTGCCCGCGATCGCGGAGCTGATCCAGGCGAGGGAGAAGGGCGAGTCGGTCGCCGCGGTGCTCGGCATGGGCGAGGCCGAGGGGCCCGACGACTGGGTTCGGATCAAGGTGCGCGACATCAAGCACCTGATTCCGATGGGAGACGTCCAACCGCGACTCCTCCTCCGGGCTATGCGGTTGGGCTTGGTGCGGTGGAAGTACGGCTGGCCGCACGCGCGTCGCTGGGCACTCGAAGCGGGCGGCAGGCTCGCCGGCCTCAGGGTGCCCAGCGATGACGTCATGGACAGCTTCACGCGCCTGCGCACGGCGACCGACGCGATCGCGGCGGACTTCGTGCGGTTGTTCGAGCAGCAGTTCTGGCCGGAGCTCGCGCGCAAGGCGGGCGACGAGAACCAGCTGGAGAACGTCCGCGCGTTGCTGGTCGAGCTGACCTACACGGCGGAGACCGCGGTCGTGGGGACGCTGCGGGAGTCGATCCGCGACGCGGCGGAGGAGTTCGCGTCCCGGCACGGGCTGCTGCCCAGCGACGACTTCCAGCCCGCGTGGGCCGAGCAGCCGTTGCCGCCTATCGCCGAGAACATCGTCGACCCGGCCGGCGACCTCCCCACCGTGCAGGAGATCGAGAACTTCCTGGCGAGGGGGGACGAGGATGAGTCTGGTCGCTGATCCCGCGTGGCACGCCCAGGTCAGAGACGAGGGCCTGGTCGTCTACGCGGGAGCTGACCTCGCGTATTTGATACCTGACCTGCCCAGGGCGGTGGCCGTGGCGCTGGCGGGACTGTTCGAGCCGGTGTTGAGGGGAGTGGCTCGAACGGTCGACGAAAGCCGGTTGGGGGAACCGGTGCGCCGGCACGTGGCCCAGCTGAGGACCCTGGGCGCTCTCCGCCCGGCGCGGTTGCCCGCCGACGAACGCAGGCCGATCGGGGTCGGCACGCGGTTCGTCGGCGAGGCACCCGCCGGGCTGGTGGAGCGGTTGCCGCACCACGAGAATCCGGACCTCCTGCTGGTGGTGCGAACGACTGGCACGTTGGTGGACCTGGTCGAGGTGGCGCGCGAAACGCGTGTCCCGCACCTGTTGCTGGACCTCGCGTACCACCACACCGCGGCGATCGGCCCCTTCGTGGTGCCCGGGGCAGGCGCGTGCCTGGCGTGCCTCGCGGTGCGGGCGGGGCGGCGGTGGGGAGATCCGCCGCCTCCACCGCATCCGGCGGCGATGTCGTCGGAGCTCCCGATTTCGCTTGCCCTGCAAGCTGTTCAGAACATCCGCGACGGCTCGCTGGCACTGCTCGACGCGGTCGTGACCGTCCACCTCGACGAGTTCACGACGACGCGCGAGAGCGTGCTGCCCGCCGCCGGCTGCGAAATCTGCCCGGCCGTCGAGTTCGGGCGTGTGTCCTTGCCTTGGGGGAACGATGACCACAGCGATTCGGTTACCTGACCAGTTCTCACCCGGTGCGGCCGCCACGAACGCCGCGACGCCCACCTGTTGCTGTTGTTGTTGCTGTTGCGTGGTTTCCTCGATCGGTGCGGCCGTGCACATCCCGGAAGCGCTGTACCAGGACACCAAAGAGCTCGAACGTCCGCGCAGCGCGCTCGTGCTGCCGGCCGCGCTCTACCCGCTCCTCGTCCTCGTGCTGCCCTTCGTCACGATGGGCGCGATCTTCGACGTGCACTGGGGCTGGTGGGCCGGCGGCTTCGTGGTCGCGCTCGCGTGGGCGCTCGCGACCGGGTTCATCGCCAGGTCGCCGAAGCCGTTCATGAGCGCGGTGCGGTTGCTGGGCTGGTCGGTGCTGTGGTGCCTCGAACCTTTCGTCGTGTTCTTCACGCTCGGCCCGATCGCCACGCACACGCACCTCGCGGTGGGACTGGTGATCTACGGTGCGGCGGCGCTGGCGATCGCACACGCCGTGTTCCGGCGCCGGAGGAAGCGGTGAAGACCGTCGCCGAGGCGCTCATCGAGCGCGCGGTCGGCTGGCGCCAGGGCGTGGTGTCGCAGCTGCACCCCGTACCGCATTCTCTGTCCGATGTGGACATGGAGGGCTGGGCGGCCGTGCCGGAGCCGTTCGCCACCGGCGGTACTTCCGGTGGCACGACTCGGGTTGCGGCGCTCGCCGAGGCGCTGGAACGGCACGCTGCCGCACGGGCACGGTTGGACATCGTCACCGAGGGCGAGTGCTGGCCGTTGGAACACTTCAGCCTGCACACCGTCGAGCAACGCGTCCGCGGCGACTACCGGTACCGCAAGGGCTACGTCGGCACCCCGTACACGCGGGCGTGGACGTTGCCCGGCAACGAACCGATCCGCGTGCCGGCCGGACTCGTCAGCCTGGACGCGTCCTACGGACTGCCGACGACCTCCTCAGGGCTGGCGGCCGGCCCGTCGACGACGAGTGCGTTGCTGAGGGCCACCCAGGAACTGGTCGAGCGCGACGCGTTCACCACGACCTGGCTGCACTCCATTGCACCGCAACGGTTCGCGGCCGATCTTCCGCACGGCGCCCAGGCGTTCGACCTCACCCCCGCCTACAGCACGCACCCGGTGATCGCGGTGGCCGGGTCGTTGCCGATCGCCGGCAGGCCGCGGCCGACCGTGGGTCTCGCCTGCCGCGCAACGGTCGCGGACGCGCTGCGGAAAGCTTTCGAGGAGTGGGTGCAGGGCACGGTGTTCATCGAGGTCTGGTTGGCGCGCAACGGCGACCAGCCCGTCGACGAGGTCACCGACTTCGACAAGCACGCCGTGTACTACGCAACGCACCCCGGCGAATGGGACGCGCTGCCGTGGTTCAACGGCATCGAGACGGACCCGCCGCGCGACGCCGAATCCGTTGGTGTCGAAGCGGAACTGACCGAACTGGTGCACGCGCTGGACCGTGCGGGCATCCGGCTCGCCTACCGCGAGCTGACCACGCCGGAGCTGTCCGCGGTCGGGCTGCACTGCGTCCGCGTCCTCTCCCCCGACCTCGCGCCGCTGCACTCCGACCACCGCTGGCCCCACCTCGGCGGCCGCGCCCGTGAGCTGGCGTGGCGCTACCCGCACGCCTCACCGGGCGTGTTCCCCAATCCCGCACCGCATCCGCTGGGGTGAGCCGTGTTCGACGACTTCTGGGCCGCGAGCCGGTTCTCGCCGCTGCACCAGCGCAGACTGGGCGAACGGTGGCGCGACTTCCGGCCGGAGCCGCCGTTGGTCGATCCGCTGGAGCTGCCTTCCGCACCGGTGCCGCTGCCGCGCCCGAAGGACCGGCTGCAGAAGCTCTTCCAGGCGCGCAGAAGCACGCGGGAGTTCACGGCGGAACCGTTGACCGACAAGCAGCTCGGGTCGGTGCTCGGTGCGCTGGGAGACAACAGCTACCCGTCCGCCGGTGGCCTGCACCCGTTGCGCTGCTACGCGTTCCGCAACGGCCGTGCGGTCCGGTACGACATCGCCCGGCACGCCCTGCAGGACATCGGCCCGGCACCCGAGAACCTCGCGGAGATCCTCGGCACGCCCGAGGTGCCGCCGCTCGCGATCGTCCTGGTGCTCTCCGACGACGAGGTGTTCGAGAAGTACGGCGAACGCGCGGGCAGGTTCGGCCTGATCGAGGTCGGCGCCGCGGCCCAGAGCATCTGCCTGCGCCTGGCGCAGCAGAACCTCGGGGGCTACCTGCTCGGCGGCGTAGCGGACAACGAGATGCTTCACTCGCTCGGACTACCGCGGACTCTTCGGGTCGCCACGGCGATCGCGTGTGGTCACATGATCACCTGACGTTCATCAGATCGTGTCTACCTAGGCCCGCCGATCCCCGCTACAACATGGCGAGACCCTGCTCACACCCCGAGGAGCTCGCCATGTCGAAGACCCTGCGCTCGGCATTCGTGGGTACCGCCGCGTCCGCGGCCCGGATCTTCACGGGCAGCCCGGCCCAGGCCGTGGACATCGCCGCGGTGACCGACGGCTACCTGTTCTCGACGGCCCTCAGCCAGTTCGAGACGCTGCGCGTCCAGCAGCCCTACGCCGACCAGCTCGACTGGTCGTCCGACGGCTGCTCGTACTCGCCGGACAACCCGTTCGGCTTCAAGTTCCTGCCGGCCTGCCACCGCCACGACTTCGGCTACCGCAACTACAAGCGGCAGACTCGGTTCAACGAGACCACGCGGCTGCGCGTCGACAACAACTTCAAGTCCGACATGTACAACCAGTGCGGCGGCAACTGGGCGTGCAAGCGCACCGCCGACATCTACTACAAGGCCGTGCGCGAGTTCGGCGGCACCGCTTCCTCGACCGCGACGAGCATCCAGCAGGCCGGCGTCTGACGTCCCTGCCCACGTTGCCGCCGTGCGGCTCCGGCCGCTCGTCGCGGTGGATGAAGGGCGCCTTCGTCCACTTGAGGTGGATGAAGGCGCCCTTCATCGACAACAAGGCGCGACCGGAACAGCCAGGCACAACAGGATGGACTCAGCACTACTGGTCCTCGTCGGCGGGGCCGCCTCCACGCATCAGGTAGATCACGGACTCGAGCTCGTCCGGCTTGACCAGCACCTCACGTGCCTTCGAGCCCTCGGACGGCCCGACCACGCCGCGGGTCTCCAGCAGGTCCATGAGGCGCCCCGCCTTCGCGAACCCCACGCGGAGCTTGCGCTGCAGCATCGACGTCGAGCCGAACTGCGACGTCACGATCAGCTCGGTCGCCTGCACCAGCAGCTCCAGGTCGTCGCCGATGTCGGCGTCGATCTCCTTCTTCTCGCCGGCCTTCTGCGCCGTGACGCCGTCGGTGTACTCGGGCTGGGCCTGGTTCTTGGTGAAGTCGACGATCTGGGAGATCTCTTCGTCACCAACGAACGCGCCCTGGATGCGCACCGGCTTCGAGGCGCCCATCGGCAGGTACAGCCCGTCGCCCATGCCGATCAGCTTCTCGGCACCCGGCTGGTCCAGGATGACCCGCGAGTCCGTCAGCGACGAGGTCGCGAACGCCAGCCGGGACGGCACGTTCGTCTTGATCAGGCCGGTGACGACGTCGACGGACGGGCGCTGGGTCGCGAGCACCAGGTGGATGCCGGCGGCACGCGCCTTCTGCGTGATGCGCACGATCGCGTCCTCGACGTCGCGCGGCGCGGTCATCATCAGGTCGGCCAGCTCGTCGACGATCGCCATGATGTACGGGTACGGCCGGTAGACGCGTTCGGAGCCGGGAGGCGCGCTGATCTCGCCGGACTTCACCTTGCGGTTGAAGTCGTCGATGTGGCGCACCCGGTTGACCTGCATGTCCTGGTAGCGCTGCTCCATCTCCTCCACGAGCCACGCCAGCGCCGCCGCCGCCTTCTTCGGCTGCGTGATGATCGGCGTGATCAGGTGCGGGATGCCCTCGTACGGCGTCAGCTCGACCATCTTCGGGTCGATCAGGATCATCCTGACCTCGTCCGGCGTCGCGCGGGCCAGCAGCGACACCAGCATCGAGTTGACGAACGACGACTTGCCGGAACCCGTGGAACCCGCGACCAGCAGGTGCGGCATCTTGGTCAGGTTCGCGGTGACCATGTGGCCCTCGATGTCCTTGCCGAGGCCGATCACCATCGGGTGCGTGTCCTTCAACGTCGACGGCGCGCGCAGCACGTCGCCGAGGCGCACCATCTCGCGGTCGCTGTTGGGCACCTCGATGCCGACCGCGGACTTGCCGGGGATCGGCGCGAGCAGCCGGACGTTGTCGGTGGCGACCGCGTACGCGATGTTCTTGGTCAGCGCGGTGATCTTCTCGACCTTCACGCCGGGGCCGAGCTCGACCTCGTACCGCGTGACTGTCGGGCCGCGGGTGAAGCCGGTGACCTGGGCGTCGATCGAGAACTGGTCCAGCACGCCGGTGATGGCCTCGATCATCTGGTCGTTGGCCTTGCTGCGGGCCTTGGGCGCGTCGCCGTCCTTGAGGATCGTCGGCGGCGGCAACTGGTAGTCGCCTTCGACCGCGCGCACGGCCATGTCCTGAACCGGCGCCTTCTTCGGTTCCTTGACGGGCTTCGCGGGCGCGGGTTCGGATTCCTCCAGCGGAAGCTCGGCCTGCGGCTCCTCCTCGACGGGCGCGGCGGCCTGGCGGCGGCGCGACGGGCGGCGCAGGCGAACCGGCTTCGGCTCTTCGGCCTCCTCGGCCTCCTCGGCCGCTTCCTGCGACGGCTCGCGGTGCACGAGCGCGCGAAGTCGTTGCGGCACTTCACGAACCGGCCAGTGCAGCACGCAGAGCAACCCGAAGGCGAAGATCAGCACGAGCAACGGACCGGCGACCCACGGCGTGAGGCCCTGCGCGAGGAACCCGCCGGCCAGATAGCCCAGCGCGCCACCCGCGTCCCGGCGCGCCAGCGGATCCATCGGCAGACCGCCGATCAGGTGGAACATGCCGAGCACGCCGATGCCGATCAGCACGCCGCCGACGACCAGCCGGAACCGCTCCTCCGGCTTCGCGTCCGTGCGCATCAGCGTCACGCCGATGCCGAGCAGCACGACCGGAACGATCACCGCGGGGAACCCGACGGAGCTGCGCACGGCGACGTCGACCCACTGGCCGACCGGACCGCCCGCCTGCCACCACACGCCCGCGCCCGTGATGAACGCGAGCGCGATCAGGAACAACCCGATGCCGTCGCGCCGGTGTTCGGGATCGAGGCCCTTGGTGCCGGTGATCCCGCGCACCACGGTGCCGACACCACGTCCGATGCCACCCCACACGGCGCTGATGGCGCCACCGCTCCTGCGCGGAGCGGGTTTCCTGGACGCGGCGGATCGCGCCCGCGGCTTGGCAGGTGCTTTACCGCGTGACGTGGTCTTGCGTGAAGTCCCTGTACGCCCGGCCATGTGTATAAGGTAGTCCCTCGCGTCTCACCAGCCCCGTTTGCAACTGGGACGCGTGCGAATCCCCATGGTTCCCCGGATCCCGCACGGTGTCGTTCCGACACGCCGTACGCTGCCCCGCGTGTCCACACCGCTCTTCTGGCGCGTTCTCACGGCTCTCGACCGTGGCTTCGTCGCGCTGACCGGCAAGCTCGAGGTGTCCGGGGACGTTCCACCGGAACTGCTCGGCAAGCCGTTGCTCCTCGCTTCCAACCACATCGGCAACCTCGACCCGTTCGTGCTCATCGCGGCGTGTCGCAAGATGGGCATCAACCCGCGCTTCATGCTCGCGGGTGGGTTGCTCGACGCGCCGATCGTGGGGCCGGCGCTCAAGGCGTGCGGCCATCTGCGCGTCGACCGGGCTTCGTCGAACGTCGGCGAGGCCATGCACCGCGCGGTCGAGGCGCTGGGGAAGGGCGGTGACCCGATCGCCGTCTACCCCGAGGGCAAGATCACGCTGGACCCCGGCATGTGGCCGGAGCGGGGCAAGACCGGTGTCGCGCGGATGGCGCTGGGCGGTGGCATCCCGGTGATCCCCATCAGCCAGTGGGGCGCGCACGAGGCGGTGTACTGGGGCAACCTGCACGTGGGCGGCTGGAAGGACTTCCTGCCGTACCTGACGTCCTGGCTGTCCGCGATCCGCAGGCGCCCCACGTTCAAGGTCCACTTCGGCAAGCCCGTCGAGCTGTCGGACCTGTCCGCGGAGACGATGGGCGACGCCCGCCGCGCCCACGAGCGGATCATGCGCGCGATCACCGAGGGCCTGGTGCCGCTGCGCCTCGACGAGCCGGACCTGCCGCGGTTCCACGACCCGACGCGGCCGACGACCGGCCGTTCCCCCTGGCGGCCCGCCTGATCGCGTAGGCGATCACCGTGATCAGCATGAACACCGGCGTGGGGTTGCCCGTCCACAGGCTGAGCGCGAAGTCGGCGGCCGGGACGACCAGGGCGAGCACGAACGCCGGGGCGCTCGCCGTGGGCAGCTTCCGCGAACCCGTCCACGGCGTGCGGCCCCACGGCTTCGCGACGCTCAGCCACGTCTGGAAGGCGATCGCGCCGATCATCAGCGCGGTGCCGACGGGCATCCACGCCGACAGGTGGCCGTTCGCGGCCGCTTCGAGGCGGTGGCCGAGGATGAAGATGCCGACGTAGAGCTGGCTGACGGTGATCGCGAACTTCGCGAGCACCCACCAGTACCGGAAGTAGCCCCACGGCGTCGTGGCGCTCAGCATCATGCCGGTGAACGCGCTGACGTTGGCCATGATCGCGAGCACGTTCTGGTCGAGGACGCGGGCCATCCGGAAAGCGTTGACGTCACTCGTCTTGATGCCGTACAGCAGCAGGGCCAGCAACGCCACCGCCTGGCTGAGCCAGCCGACGGACGTGACGACGTGCAGCCACACCAACAGGGTTCTCGTGCGTTTCGCCATGACATGTAGCTTGCCTACACATCATGGCGTCGCGCATCAGGGATCCCCCTACTGGTGGGCCACCCGGTCGAGCCACTCCCCCATGAGCGCGTTGAACAACACCGGCTGCTCGATCTGCAGGTTGTGCCCGGCGGTGTCCAACACGACGAACGACGCGTACGGGTAGTGCGGCAGCAACGCGTACACGTCCTCGTACCCGGTGGCGTTGTCCTGGCGTCCGGTCAGGAAGAGCGCGGGCCGTTGGTAGCTCCCCAGCTCCGGCCCTGCCGAGAGCTCCCAGTCGAGCTGGATCCGCGCCATCGCGGCGCGGTCCGCCAGCTGCAGGCCGGGCAGGATCTCCTCGGCGAACCGGCGTGCCGTCTCCGCCGTCCGCACCACGGCCATGCCGTCGAACTGCGCGGCCAGCTCGGGGTCCAGCACGACGCCGTCCGACCTCCGCACCTCGAACTCCGGCACGGTCCGTTCCGCGGCCGGCAGCTTCGTCCCGGTCGGGCAGATCAACGCGAGCCCGCGCACCTGGTCTGGCCGCCGATTCGCCAACGCCCGCGCGAGGTAGCCGCCGTAGGACTCACCGATCACCAGGAACGGTTCCGCGCCGATCTCCGCGTCGATGAACTCCTCAAGTGCCGCAAGGACGTCGTCACTGGACTTCACGTCGTTCGCCGGCGACTTCCCCATCGCCGGCAGGTCCGGGTACAGGCGGCGGTAGCCGGACCTCGTCTCGAAGAGCGGTTCCAGGCAACCGAGCATCAGGCGGTGGTCAGGCGTCCAGCCGTGGATGGCGAGCACCGGAACGCCCGCACCATGTTCAACGAAATGCACGCCGCATTTCTACGCGAGCTCGTGCAGCCGCGCCCGCACTTCGGGAATGAGCGGGTGGTCGTAGTCCTCGTAGATCGCCAACGCTTCCAACAGGTGCGTGCGCGCCACCTCCGGCTGGCCGGAGCTCACCTCGCCCAGGCCGTGCAACGCCTCCGCGAGGCTCTTGCGGTCGCCGAGCACCCGCAGGAACTCCAGCGCGTGCCGGAACGAGTCACGCGACTCGACGCGCTGTCCCAGCTTGAGCTGCGCCCAGCCGATGCTCACCAGCGCCATGGCCTTGCCGTGCACGGCGTCGTGCGAGTCCATCAGCTCGAACGCCGTCCGCGCCGAGTCCAGCGACGCCTCGTACTGCCCGGCCAGGCGCAGGATGTCGCTCAGGAACAACCGGGTGCCGCCCAGCCCGAACCACGATCCCGCCTCGGCGTGCCCGTCCAGCGCCTCGCCGAACCTGTCGACGGCGAGGTCGAACTGGCGCAGGCCGCCGTACGCCATGCCCAGACCGGTCAGGCTCCACGCGGCGCCCAGGCGGTCGTCGATGGCACGGCGGATCGACAGCGCGCGGTCGAAGAGTTCCAGGGCGTCGGCGAACCGCTGACCGCGGAAGGCGGCGAGGCCTTGGCCGTGCACCGCCCACGCCCGCGCCACCTGGTTGCCGTCGCGGGCAGCGGCACGTTCGGCGACGCGGTAGGTGCGCGTCCACTCGTCCAAAGCGCTGGAGACGATGAAGTAGTTCCACAGCGCGACCGGGATCCGCCAGGCCTCCGGTGAGTGCTCCTCCTCGGCCAGGCGGCTCACCGCCAGCAGGTTCGAGGACTCGGTGCGGCACCAGGTGAAGGCCTCGTCGTGCGAGGTGAAGTCCTGAGTGGACAGCGGAGGCAGCAGGAACGACGGGTGGTCCGGTGGCGCGATGACCGTGCCGGCGGCGTTCGCCGTGTCGCGGTACCACCGCAGCAGGCGGGAGATCGCCTCGGAGCGCCCCTCGGCGGACTCCTCGGTGGCGCTGAGTTCCGTGGCGTAGAGGCGAAGCAGGTCGTGCAGGCGGAAGCGGCCACGCGCGACCTCCTCCAGCATGTGGCCACCCGCCAGCACGTCGAGCAGCGTGCGCGCTCGTGCCGCGGACACGCCGGTCAGCGCGGCCACGGCGTCCAGGCTGATCTCGGCACCCGGATGCAGTCCGATCAACCGGAACATCCTGGCCGCGTCGGGTTTCAGGGCCAGGTACGACCACGAGAACGCCGCGCGCACGGCCGTGTCCTCGTCGTCGCCGGTCGCGAGCACGTTCAGGCGGTCGCGTTCGTCGGCCAGGTCGCCCGCGAGGTCGGCGAGCGTCAGGTGCGGGCGGGTGACGACGCGTTCGGCCGCGATCCGCACCGCCAGCGGCAGGTGACCGCACAGCTCGACGAGCTTCGCCGCGGCCTCGGGCTCGGCGGCGACGCGGTCCGGTCCGACCGCGGAACTCAGCAACGCCAGCGCTTCGTCGCGGGTCAGCGTCGACAACGTCACCGAGTGCGCGCCGTCGCGCGCGACCAGGCCACCGAGGTGGTTGCGCGACGTCACCAGCACCATCGACGACGACCGGCCGGGCAGCAGCGGGCGGACCTGCTCGGGCAGCCGCGCGTTGTCGAGCAGCACCAGCACCCGCTTGCCGGCCAGCACACTGCGGTACAGCGCGGACTTCGCGGGCAGGTCGTCCGGGATGCGTTCGGCCGGCACGCCCAGGCTCTGCAGCAGCTGGTGCAGCGCGGCGGCGGGCTGGACCGGCGGCGACGACGCGTCGAACCCGCGCAGGTCGACGTGCAGCTGACCGTCGGGGAAGCGGGAGGCCACCTGGTGCGCGAACCGCACGGCGAGCGCGGTCTTGCCGATGCCACCGGTGCCGGTGATGGCGACGAGCACCGGGGAGTGGTCGTGCGGAACGATCTCGGAGAGCTTCGCGAGTTCCTTGGCACGGCCGGTGAAGTCCCGGATCTCGTGCGGCAGCTGGACGGGCACCAGGACGGGTGCCGCGGGCTCCGGTTGCGGGTCGTGGCGGCCGACGAGCAGTTGTTCGTGCAGCTGGCGGAGTTCGGGACCGGGCTCGATGCCGAGCTCCTCGATGAGCAACCGGCGCAAGTCCGTGTAGACGGCGAGCGCCTCGGCCTGCCTGCCGCCGCGGTACAGGGCGGACATCAGCAGGCCGTGCAGCCTCTCCCGCAACGGATGCGCGGTGACCAACGTCGTCAGCTCCCCCGCCACCTCCGTCTCACGTCCGACAGAGAGCATCAACGCGGCGCGCTGCTCCACGGCCGTGAGCCGTAATTCAGCCAGGCGCGCGCGTTCCACCGCGGCGAACGGTCCCGGCACGCCGTCCAGAGCTATGCCACGCCACAGGCCCAAAGCGGCGTCGAACGCGGCGATGGCCTCAGCCGGTTGGCTGCGCAACCGTCCCGCCTCGTCCAGGTGGGCGCGGAACTGGGCGACGTCGGAACTGCCGGACGGGAGCCTCAGCAGGTATCCGGCGTCTGTGGAGAGCAGCACGGAACTCGGTGCGCGCGAGGCCCTCTGCGGTTCGAAAAGGCGCCGCAGTCCTGCCACGTAGGTGTGGATGCCGTTGTCCGCGCTCGCCGGTGGCTCGTCGCCCCACACGGCGTCGATCAGCTCGCTGCGCGACACGACGTGGTTGGCGCGCAAGGCGAGCACCGCGAGCACAGCTCTCTGCCGCGGCGGACCCAGGGTGAGCTCCTGACCGTCCACCGTCGCCGCGAGCGCGCCCAGCAGACTGACACGCAACTCGTTCTGCACCCTATGTCCCACTTCGTCGCTGTCCGCAGTCACCCAGCAACCTACCGTCAGGATCCGTCCAGAAGCCATCCAGAGTCCGTGCAGAGGGCTTCTCCACACTTCACATCAGGTGGATTGGGCCGAAATGAGGGGCGGAGATGAACGCGGCCGAGGTCTTCGACACGCTCGGACTGGAATATCAACGCGCTTGGTCGCACCAGCCCGCACTGCACGGCACCCTCGCCTGGTTCGCCGCGACGCAGCCCTCCGGCTCGCGCGTGCTGGACCTCGGTTGCGGCACGGGCGTTCCCGTGGCCCGCACCCTGGCCAAGGCGGGCATGAAGGTCACCGGTCTCGACGTCTCGCCGGTCATGGTCGACATCGCGACCGCCCAGGTTCCCGAAGCGACGTTCCACAAGATCGACATCCGCGACTTCGAGTCGCCCGCCGGTTCGTGGGACGTCATCTGCGCCGTCTTCTCCCTGCTGCAGATGCCGCAGGCCGAGATCATCCAGACCCTCGGCCGCGTCTCGACCTGGCTGCGGCCGGGCGGGCACTTCTTCCTCGCCACCGTGGCGATCGACGCCGAGCAGGTCACGTTGCCCTGGATGGGCCAGGAGATCGAGGTGTCGTCGTTCTCCGAGGAGAACTTCGAGTCCCACCTCGGCGACGTCGGCCTGCGGGTCGTGCGCCGGAGCCGTCCGGTCTTCACACCGTCCTACCCCGGCGCCATGCCCGAGGAGTCGCTGCACCTGGTGTGCCAGCGCCCCTGATGCTTGATCGGCTCAGTGTTGTTCGGCCAGCGCTCGTCCGATGAAGTGCGCTGACAGCAGGGCGAAGATGTACGCCTGCAGCACCTGCACCAGCGCCTCCAGGAAGATCAGCCCGATCGCGAGCGCGAAGCCCAGCACCGACGCGGGCTTCAGCCAGATCGGGCCGTGCAGCAACAGGAACTCGCCGCCGAGCGTGAACACCAGCACCAGCAGGTGGCCCGCGAACATCGCCGCGAACACCCGGATCATGAGGTTCACCGGGTCGAAGAAGAACTTCAGGATGACCTCGGTCGGGATCAGCAGACCCCACAGCACCGGCTTGGGCACGTCCGGGATGACGAACTGGTTGCGCAGGTAGCCGCGCAGCCCGAACTTCCTGATGCCGACGATGTGGTAGAGCGGGTAGATGATCACCACCACGGCGAACGGGAACCCGCTGTGCGTGAACGTCGGGAACTGCACGAACGGTATGAGCCCGTAGAGGTTGTTCACCAGCGCGAAGCAGAAGATGCTGACGATCAACGGGATGTACGGCGTGAACTCCTTCGCGCCGATCTGCTCGCGCGCGATGGTGTTGCGGCCGAAGTCGTAGACCGACTCGGCGGCGAACTGCCAGCGCGACGGCACGAGCTTCAGGTTCCTGGTCGTGATCAGGAAGAACGACAGGATGATCGCGATCGACAGGACCAGCAGCACGTGCGCCTTGGTCACCGCGAGATCGATCGGCAGTCCGAACGGCTGGTGCCAGGTGAAGATCGGCGGAAGAAAGATGTCTTCCTTGCCCGGTGGAGAGAAAACGTCATCGGCCATGAGGCGACCCCCTCGTCCATGGTCTGGGACTTGACCTTAGCGGACGCTCAACATTCGGTAACGGCCGGGTCACGAACCACGGGAAAGTTCCTGCTAAAGTGTCATCAACAGACCTGCTAAACCGTCATTGACCATGCTGCTGAAGCGTTACCCTCATGCCGTGAGCAGCGATTATGTACCACGCCTTGCCGACCGCCTCATTGGCGACCTGTTGACCGAGTTCGCCGCGCTTCTCGTGCTCGGCCCCCGCGCAGTCGGCAAGACCACGACCGCAGCACGGCATGCACGCACGACCCTCCGGCTTGATCAGCCCAGGATCGCTGCCGCTGTTGAAGCGGATCCCGACGCAGCGCTGCTGAACCTGGAAGAACCGGTCCTGATCGACGAGTGGCAGCTCGTACCGTCCGTGCTCGGCGCGATCAAACGCTCTGTCGACGCGAACAGCGCTCCAGGCCGATTCATCGTCACGGGGTCGGTGCACGGCGACCTGGACCACCAGACCTGGCCGGGCACCGGCCGTCTGTTGCGAGTCGACATGTCCGGCCTGACGGTGCGGGAACTCGACCGTCGGCCGCTCGACGCACCACCGTTCCTCGATCGGGCACGTACCGGGACGTTCAGCAGTCCAGCCGATGCGCCAGATCTCCGCGGCTACGTGGAGCTCGCGGTGCGCGGCGGCTTTCCGCAGCTCGCTTTGCGCGACTCCGCGCAGGGACGCGGCCGTTGGGCTCGTACCTACCTGAACGAGCTTTTCACCCGTGACGTCGGGCAGCTCAACGGTGGCCGGGATCCCAAGCTGCTGCGCCGTTACTTCCAGATGTTCGCCGCGAACACGTCCGGCGTGGTGACCGAAAAAACGATCTTCGAAGCAGCCGGTGTCTCGCGGAACACGGCAATCGCCTACGAGAAGCTGCTGAGCGACCTGTACATCGTGGACATCGTGCCCGCCTGGCACACCAACCGGTTGAAGCGGCTGGTGAAGCTGCCGAAGCGGTACGTCGTCGACACCGGGCTGGTGAGCGCGGCACTCGGCGTCGGCATCGACGCCGTCATGCTCGACGGCGATCTCATCGGTCGGCTGCTCGACACGTTCGTCGCGGCCCAGCTGCGGGCCGAGCTCCAACTCGGTGAACGGGAAGCGACCTTGTACCACCTCCGCGACGCGAACGGGTCACGCGAGGTGGACCTGCTGATCGAGTTCGACGACGGCCGCGTGATCGCCTGCGAGATCAAGGCCACCGGCGCACCGCGCAAGGAGCACGCGAAGCACCTCACCTGGCTGCGCGACGAGCTCGGCGACAGGTTCGTCGCCGGGATCGTCTTCCACACGGGTCCGAGGGTGTTCCCGCTCGACGAGAAGGTGTCAGCTGTGCCGATCTGCGCGATCTGGCACAGCTGACCCGAACTCACACCGGGATGACCGTGGGCACGATCATCGGACGGCGCCGGTAGGTCTCCGCCACCCAGCGCCCGACCACCCGGCGCACGGCCTGAGCGACCCGGTGCGTGTCGGTGATCCCCTCGGCCTCCGTCCGCGCCAGCTCCATCTCGACCAGCGGCACGACCTGGTCCAGCGCCTTGGGGTCGTCGGAGAAGCCGCGCCCGGAGATGGTCGGCGGCGCCACGGCCCGCCCGGTCGCGGTGTCGATGGCGACGGAGATCGAGATGAACCCGCCCTCGCCCAGCACCAGCCGGTCGGACAAAGTGGACTCGCCGACGTCGCCGACGGACAGTCCGTCGACGTAGACGTGGCCCACCACAACGCGTCCGGAGACAGCCGCCTTGCCGTCCACGAGGTCCACGACCACGCCGTCCTCGGCGATCACGACGTGGTCCTCGGCGACACCCGTGGCGACCGCGAGAGCCGCGTTCGCGCGAAGGTGCCGCCACTCGCCGTGCACCGGCATCACGTTGGACGGCCGAACGGCGTTGTACAGGAACAGAAGTTCACCGGCCGGCGAGTGGCCCGAGACGTGCACCTTGGCGTTGCCCTGGTGCACGACGGTGGCGCCGAGCTTGGCCAGGCCGTTGACGACGTTGAAGACCGCGTTCTCGTTGCCGGGGATCAGCGACGACGCGAGGATCACCGTGTCGCCCTCGCGGATCGAGATCTGCCGGTGGTCGCCCCTGGCCATGCGCGACAACGCCGACAGCGGCTCGCCCTGCGAACCCGTCGACACGAAGAGGACCTCGTCCTCCTCCATCCGCATGGCCTCGTCGAGGTCGACGAACAACCCGTCCGGCACGTTCAGGAAGCCGAGATCCGCGGCGATGCCCATGTTGCGCACCATCGAGCGGCCCACGAACGCGACCTTGCGCTTGTACTGCACGGCGACGTCCAGCACCTGCTGCACGCGGTGCACGTGCGAGGCGAAGCACGCGACGATGACCCGCTGGCGGGCCTTGCGGATCACGTTCTCCAGCACCGGGCCGATCTCGCGCTCCGGCACGACGAACCCGGGCACCTCCGCGTTGGTCGAGTCGACCAGGAACAGGTCCACGCCCTCGTCGCCCAGGCGGGAGAACCCGGCCAGGTCGGTCAGGCGGCCGTCCAACGGCAGCTGGTCCAGCTTGATGTCACCGGTGTGCAGCACCAGACCGGCGGACGTGCGGATCGCGATGGCGAGCGCGTCCGGGATCGAGTGGTTGACCGCGAAGAACTCCAGCTCGAACGGACCGAACGAGCGCCTTTCGCCCTCCCGGACCTCCACCAGCTGCGGGTTCTGCCGGTGCTCGCGGCACTTGGCGGCGAGCAGCGCCAGCGTGAAGCGCGAGCCCACGACCGGCACGTCGGGGCGCAGCTTCAGCAGGAACGGCACGGCGCCGATGTGGTCCTCGTGCCCGTGCGTCAGGACGATGGCGTCGATGTCGTCGAGCCGGTCCTCGATGGCGCGGAAGTCGGGCAGGATCAGGTCGACGCCCGGTTGGTCGTCTTCGGGGAACAGAACGCCGCAGTCGACCACGAGCAGCCGGCCGGCGTGCTCGAAGACGGTCATGTTGCGGCCGACCTCGCCGATTCCGCCGAGTGCGACGACCCGCAGGCCGCCTTCCGGCAGAGCGGGCGGGATTTCGGTCGATTGGGTCACGCGTTGACTCCCAGTTCGGCCGCGATGGCCTCGATGTCTTCGGCCGCGGCCGGCACGAGCGGCAGACGGGGGTCACCCACGTCCAGTCCGCGCAGGCGCAGTGCGGCCTTCGTGTACGTCACGCCGGGAACCCGGCGGAAGGGTCGCAGCAGCGGCAGCAGCGACTCGTGGATTTGCTTCGCCCGGACCACGTCTCCGGCTTCATACGCATCGATGAGATCCCGCAGGCGGTCCGCGGCCAGGTGCCCGATGACGCTCACGAACCCGACGGCGCCCACGGACAGCCACGGCAGGTTCAGCGGGTCGTCACCCGAGTAGTAGGCGAGATCGGTGTTCGCCATCACCCGGCTGCCCGCGTGCAGATCGCCCTTGGCGTCCTTCACGGCCAGGATCCGCGGGTGCTCCGCCAGCCGCAGGAGGGTGTCGACCTCGATCGGCACGACCGCGCGCGGCGGGATGTCGTAGAGCATCACCGGCAGCCCGGAGGCGTCCGCGACTGCGGTGAAGTGCGCCAGCAGCCCCTCCTGCGGCGGCCGCGAGTAGTAGGGCGTCACGACGAGAACGCCGTGCGCGCCCGCCTTCTCGGCCTGCTGCACCAGGTGGATGCTGTGCGCGGTGTCATAGGTGCCCGCACCCGCCACCACGGTCGCCCGGTCCCCCACCGCCTCCACGACGGCCGTGATCAGCGCGGCCTTCTCGCGGTCGGTCGTGGTCGGGCTCTCCCCGGTCGTGCCGTTGACGACCAGGCCGTCGTTACCCAGGTCCACCAGGTGTTTCGCCAGCTCCTGCGCCTTGGGCAGGTCGACTTCGCCGCGCGAGTCGAAGGGCGTGACCATGGCGGTGAGAACGCGGCCGAACGGGCGGTCCGGCCCTGCGCACGGGCTTGCAGGCATGCGCAGAAACTACCCGAGATCAGACACTTCGGTTCAACGACCGCACCCGTTGCACCGCGTCGGCGTCACCGCTGTATTCCACCCGAGCCTGATCACGCCCGAACGCGAGCATCACCAGTTCCGAAACCTCACCCGTGATCACCACGCCGTTCGCCCCCGGCTTGGCCACGACGTGCTCGCCGTCAGGCCGTACGAGGGTGACGCCCACCGGCGACGACTTGTACGTCATGCGCGCGGTGAACGGCAGCAGTTTCCACAGCGCCTTCTCGCGGTGCTCGTCGTACGGCCGTGGCTCCCAGTCGGGCTGTGCGCGGCGCACGTCCTCGTGGTGCACGAAGTACTCGCCGGTGTTCATCAGGTCGTCGACCGGCTGGATCCAGAACGGCGGCGTGCGCACGAGGTCGAGGAGTTCGCTCCACGCCTTGTGCGTGTAGTCCTCCTGCACCTTCTCGGTCCACTTCGCGAAGACCGGCAGCACGATGCCGGGCGCGGTGTCGGGACGCCGTTCGCGGATCGCCAGGTGGGCGGCGAGGTCCTTCGTCGACCACGTGCCGCACAACGTCGGCGCGTCCGGGCCGAGCTCGGTCATGAGGTCGACGAGCGCCTTGCGCTCGTCGCGGGCGAGACTCACGTCTAGCTGCCCTTCTTCGCGCTGATCGTGCTGGTGAGCTGGCTACCGTCCTTCTTACTCGCAACGCAGTAGATGCGGCGCTGCGCGTTGTCGTTCTTGTCCTTCTTCCACGCCGAGTCGGTCGGGATCAGGGTGGTGAGCTTGAGCTTTGCGCTGTCCTTGACCCACTGTGATTTCAGCGTCAGTTCGCAGCGGGAGACGCCCATGGTCTTCAGCGCGTCCACGCCGGGGTAGGTCGCGTCGGGCAGGTTCGATTCGACCGGCAACGTCTCCACCGCCTCGAACACCTCGAAGTCGTGCGGCTTGTCGCACTCTTCGCGGGCCTGCGAGTCGAGCTGCTTGGTGGGCGCGACCTGGCCGGTGCCGCACGTGTTGTCGGAGAGGCCGAAGACGGGAACCTCGCCGCCCTCGCCGTAGGTCAGCGCCTGGCTGCCGCTGCCGCCGGGTTCCGTGAACCAGCTGTGCGCGTAGATGCCGCCCGTGAACGCCAACGCGGCGATGGCGACCGCACCGACGATCGCGAGGATGCGGTTGCGCTTCTTCTTCGCGGGGTCGACCGCGGACGTCTGCTGGTACTGCTGCGTCTGGACCGGCGGAATTCCGGTGGGCGGCGTCGGCTGGTTGCCGATGCTCGACAGCATCGCGCGGGCCTGCGGGCCGGACAGCCGCGCGTTCGGGTCGGCGATCAGCAGACCGGTGATCACCGCGCCGAGCACGCCCGTCGCACGCGTCAACCGGGGCGTCTCGCTCATGATCGCGTGCAGCGTGGAGGCCGTGGACGAGCGCTCGAACGGGCTCCAGCCCTCCACGGCGTAGCAGAGGGTCGCACCCAGCGCCCACAGGTCGGACGCGGGGCCGGCCTCGTGGCCGTGGATGCGTTCCGGCGCCATGTACGCGGGCGAACCGATGAGGCTGCCGCTGGTCGTGAGGCGCGGGTCGTCGACGGCCTGGGCGATGCCGAAGTCGGTGAGCTTCAGCTTGCCGTCCGGGCGGACCATCAGGTTGCCCGGCTTGACGTCGCGGTGCACGATCCCGGCCTGGTGCGCGGCCTCCAGCGCGGACAACGCCTGCAGCGCGATCGACACGACCTGGTTCGGCGGCATCGGGCCGTGGGTGCTGATCAACGTCGACAGCGTCGCCGCCTCGACCAGCTCCATGACGATGTACGTCGTGCCGTTCTCGTTGATCGCGTCGTAGACCGTGACGATGGACGGGTCGTTGAGCTTGCCCGCGGTGCGCGCCTCACGCAGAGCGCGCTCTTCGAGCACACGGCGTTCCTCGTGCGCGATGCCGTCGGGGAGGTGCAGTTCCTTGATCGCGACGAAGCGTCCGATGTGACGGTCCTGTGCACGCCACACAATGCCCATGCCACCGCGGCCGAGCTCGGCCACCAAGGCGTACCTGCCGGCGATGACGCGCGGTTCGACAGCCTGTCCGTGCAACGTGCTCTCCTACCAACGGAACCGGGGGGCGTTGACGGTACTTCAGACCCGCCACACAGGTGATCGGTTCCTAGGCTTCCGGTGCTACGACCAGTTCGTGACCCGCGGCACGCAACGCCAGCACGGCGCGACCGAGGTCGGTGTGCTTCACCAACAGGTGGTCCGTGTCGTAGCTGGACAACGCGAACAACGAGATGCCCGCGGCCGCGAGCTCGCCCGCGAGCGCGGCCATGATGCCGGTGAGCGTGAACTCCAGCGGCCCGCGCACGGTCAGCAGCCGCCAGCCCTCCTCGGCGTTGTCGCTCGCGATGGCGAACGACGACGGCGCGATGACCGACATCTCGTCCGGTGTCCTCGTCACGGACACCAGCGCGTCGGTCAGGTCGAGCAGCCCGGTGGGGACCGGGGCGTCCGGCGCCAGGCGTGAGACCGTGTATTCACCAGGCCGAACGTCCACGATGAGCCGCTTCATGGGCGTCAGCCTTCAACCACCAGTGGGCTCGAAGCAACTTCTGTGCCGTCCGGGAGTGTCGAGATGACGAAGTCCGCGAAGGCGTTGGGCGCGGCCTTGATCAGTTCGCGCAGGCAGGCGACCGCGAGCTCGCGCAGTTCGACGTTGATGTGCTCGGTGGCGCGCATCGCGATGAAGTGCCGCCACGACCGGTAGTTGCCCGTCACGACGATCTCGGTGCCGGTGGCGTTGGGCAGCACGGACCGTGCGATCTGCCGCGCGCGCCGCCCGTTGACGGTCTTCTCAAGGCTTTGCACGAGGTCCTCGTACGCCTTGAGGCTCGCCTCGGTGGCGGCGACGAACCGCGCGTGCAGCTCGGGGTCCCGCGCGATCAGGTCGGGCTCGACGACGTCGGTCGGGTCGGTGCGCTGGGACAGCTGCGAGTACGAGAAGTGCCGGTGCCGGATCAGCTCGTGGGTGAGCGACCGCGGCAGCTCGGTCAGGTAGAGCGTCGCGCTGCCGTGCTCGAACGCGGCGAGGTGCCCGACGTCGAGCAGGTGGTGCAGGAACGTCGCGTTGGTGTTCGTCATGGGGTTCGAGCGGTCCCACGACTGGTAGCAGGCCCGGCCGGCGAACTCGACGAGCGCCGCGCCGCCGTCCGCGTCGGTCGTCCACGGCACGTCGTCCGGTGGGATGAACTCGGTTTTCGCCACCAAGCGCACTCTCGGCATGGCCCGAGACACTAACTGATGGTTGCGCGACACCACATGTGACGTCATAGTGGTGTCATGGATCTGTCGCCGTACATCGCGTCACTGCGCGAAGACCTGGCGACGGCCGCATCAGCGGGGGACGAGAACACCCGTCGAACGGCCGCCGCGTTGTCCGCAGCGCTTGAGCCAGCCGCGCGACTGGCAATCATGAACGCACTGTCGGACCTGGCCGCCGAGGTCACCGCCTCACTGGAAGGCCAGGTCGTGGAGGTTCGACTGGCGGGCAGGGACGTCCAGGTGGTCGTCACCGGGTCCGCCGGACCGGAGCCCGAGCCGGCCTCCGAGCAGGAGGCGCCGCCGAACTACGGCGCCGGTGACACCACGGGTGACATCAGCCGCATCACACTGCGCATGATCAACGAGCTCAAGGCGAAGGCCGAGGCCGCCGCGGCCGCTCAGGGCGTGTCGCTGAACTCGTTCATCCAGCAGGCCGTCGGGGGCGCGGTGCACGGCAAGCACAAGCATCAGCACAAGGGGTGGCAGGGGAACGCGGGCTCCGGTTCGCGCGTCCGCGGATGGGTGCAGGGGTGAACGAGATGACCGAACCGTCAGGCGTGGTGCGGCAGCAGAGCTTCGAGTTCGCGGGCATCGCCGAGATCGACATCTCGCTGATCAGCGGGCGGGTGCAGGTGCAGCTGGTGGACGCGCCGGGCGTGCACGTGGAGGTGCGGCACGACCCGACCGCGGGCAACTCGTGGACCGAGGGCCTGTCCAGCGTGCTGAGCTGGGTCAGCGGTCAGTTCGGCCCGGACAAGGGCGCTGCTCCGGCCGTTCCCGAGGAGGCCGTCCGCGAGGCCCGCGTCGAGCTGCTGGGCAACCGTTTGCGCATCGAGTCGTCCAAGGCGCTGCCGTTGCGCGCGGCACCGCTGTCCGTGGTCGTGACAGCGCCGGTGGGGTCAAACGTGACGTCACGGACCGGCGCGGCTGACGTCATCGTGACCGGTGGCGCGGGCCGCCTCGACCTCAACACCGGCACGGGCAGCGTGTCGGCGGACCGGGCGACCGGCGAGGCCAAGGTGAACTCCGGCGCGGGCACCGTCCGGCTGGGCACGATGCTGGCGGGACTCAAGGCCAAGACCGGCAGCGGTGACGTCGAGGTGTCGTCGGTGGGCGGCAACAGCACGTTGATCACCGGCACCGGCGACGTGTGGCTGGGTGCCGTGCAGAGCGACGTCATGGTCCGCACCGGCAGCGGCGACCTGACCGTGGCCGACGCGGCCTCCGGCGAGATCCAGCTGGCCACCGGCTCCGGCAACATCCGCGTGGGCATCCGCCAGGGCACCCTCGCGCGCATCGACCTCGTGTCCACGTCCGGCAACGCCCGCAGCGACTTCGACGTCTCGTCCGAGCCGCTGGGAGAGGCCTCGCTGACGGTCACGGGCCGCACGGGCAGCGGCACCGCGCTGGTGACCGCCGCCGCAAGCTGACCGGGGGGTCGGAGAAAAAGCACGCGGGGCGCCTTCGTGCGCTCAGAGCGAACGAAAGCTCCCCGCGTGCATTGAAAAACGCGGTCGTCACGGCTCCTGGAACGGTTTGGAGCCGCCGGGGACGTCGTCCGGGAAGATCGGGCAGCGGATCTCGCCGGTCAGGAACTTCCGGGTGAAACTCGAGAAGTTCCCGTCGTACGACCAGCTCTGCCGCAGATCCGTGATCACCACGGTCCACTCGTCCGGCTCGCCGCGGGTGTACCAGAGGCAGTGCTCGCCGCCCAGCGTCGTGCCCCACGGCAGCAGCCCCGGCACGTCCGGGTGCACGCGCAGGCCGGGTTGCCTGCGCAACGCCCGCAGCAGCTTGGGCGCCTGCGCCATCCAGTTCATGAACCCCGCGCGCGCCGTGGGGTGCAGGATCCGGACGTAACCGCCGACGATCAGCGGTGGATAGGCCTCCGCGAGGTGCACGTAGTCGGTCGGCAACGCCGTGCCGGCACGTGCGATGACCGCGTCCCAGTCAACCGGGTCCGGACGCCTTTCGGGCGCTCCCAGCAGATCGATCCACTCGTCAGGCGGCACCGCTCACCTCCGTGACCCTCAAGCATCGCCTGCGGCACTCGGGATTCGGTTGTACCGCAGTCCAGCGATGACCAGTGAGACGACGGCGTCGAACGCGTCCTGAATGTGAGGATCCCCCCACTCCTGGGCGTGGGCCGGGTGGTGGAACATGTCGGTCGCGTCCCACACCGCCTGTGCCGTCTTCCGCACGTCGTCGGTCACGAACTCCTGGGTTTCCACTCCCGCCGAAATGATGCGCGCGACGTGACCCACCAGGTGCCCGACGTGGTAGGTGGGGATGGTGTCGCTCTCCTTGACCAGCACCTGGAACGTCGCGAACAGTTCCGGTTCGTCGACGTGCGAGTGCCGCTTGCGGTCGAAGAGCCGCTGCAGCCAGTCCCGCAACGTCTCCGCGGCGGTGAGGCCCTGGTCGAACCTCGGCTCCATCTCGGTGTGGATGGCGTCGAGCCAGCGCCGCGTCACGGCTTCCCGCAACGCGGCCTTCGTCGGGAAGTGGCGGTAGACGCTGCCGTGGCTGACCCCGAGCGCCTTGGCGACGTCGACCACCGTCGCCTTGGCCGGCCCGTACCTGCGCAGCACCTCTTCGGTCGCCGCGAGGATCGCCTCCCCGGTCAACGTCTCCGCCACGTCGCTCACCTCTCGCTGTCCAGCATGGCCATCTGCTCCGCGGCGTACCGCGTGCCCGCAGCTGCCCCAACCGGAACAACGGCCTCGATCTCCTGCAGTTCCCGCTCGGTGAACGTCACGTCGACGGCACCGATCGCCTCGCTCAGCCTCGCACGCTTGGTCGTGCCGACGAGAGGCACCACGTCCTCTCCGCGCGACGCGACCCAGGCGATGGCGAGCTGCGCGACGGTGACGCCCTTGTTCTTGGCGATCTCGTCGAGCTTCTCGACCAGCGCCCGGTTGCGGGCCAGGTTGTCGCCCTGGAACCGGGGCGTGTGGCCGCGCCAGTCGCTTTCACCGATGCTGAGCGGCGTGGCCGAGATGAGGCCGCGGGACAGCACGCCGTACGCGGTGATGCTGATGCCGAGCTCACGGGTGGTCTGCAGGATCTCCCGCTCGACGCCGCGCTCCAGCAGGCCGTACTCGATCTGCAGGTCCACGATCGGGTGGACCGCGTGGGCCCGGCGGATGGTCTCCGCGCCGACCTCGGACAGGCCGATGTGCCGGACGCGGCCCTTCTCGATCTGCTCGGCGATGGCGCCGATGGTGTCCTCGATCGGCACGTTCGGGTCGAGCCGCGCCGGCCGGTAGACGTCCACGTGGTCGGTGCCGAGCCGCTGCAGCGAGTACGCCAGGAAGTTGGCGACCGCGACGGGCCTGCTGTCGAAGCCGAGGAACGCGCCGTCCGCGTCCCGCATCCCGCCGAACTTGACGCTGAGCTGCACCTCGTCGCGGCGGCCCTTGATCGCCTCCGCGATGAGCAGTTCGTTGTGCCCCATCCCGTAGAAGTCACCGGTGTCGAGCAACGTGACGCCCGCGTCCATGGCCGCGTGGATCGTCGCGATGCTCTCGTCGCGATCGGCCGGACCGTAGGCGTTGGACATGCCCATGCAGCCGAGGCCGATGGCGGACACGACCGGACCGGTGGTTCCGAGCTGACGCTTCTGCATTGCCGAACTCCTTCGTCTCTCTTCGGTGAGTTCCACCCTGCCCGATGGACTGACAGATTTCAATATCTGTCAGTCGTCATCTGTCCGGACGATTGACAAAACTATTTTGAACGTTCAAAGTTGTTTTCGCGATGAGAGACGTGATCTACCTGGACCGGATGGAGCAGGCCGAGACCCTGCTCAAGCCGCAGCGCGTGGAGGTGCTGCGGCAGCTCGCCGCGCCGCGTTCGTGCACCGAGGTCGCCGAGGTGCTCGACCAGACGCCGCAACGCGTGCACTACCACGTGAAACAGCTGGTCAAGGCCGGTCTGGCGAGCCAGGTCGCCGAACGCAAGGTGCGCGGCGTCCACGAGGGCCTCTACCAGGCCGTGGCCCGCTCGTACTGGTTGTCACCGCGGCTGGTGGGGCGCATCGGGTCGCGCGACGAGCTGGCGCTGGGCCACCTCGTCGACCTCGCCGAGCAGGTGCAGGCGGACGTGGCGGCACTGGACCGCTCCAGCGAGCTGCCGTCCGTCGGCGTGTCCGGCGAGATCCGGGTGAAGCCGGAGGACCGGCAGCGGTTCCTGACCGAGCTGCAGACGACGTTGCAGGACCTCTTCACCCGATACGGCGGCGCGGAAGGGGATGCGTTCCGCATCGCGCTCGCCTGCTACCCGAAGGGAGACAACCGATGAGCACCGGAACCGTCCGCGTTCGCACGTCCGCGCCGGTCGAAAGGGTCTACCAGTCGCTCACCACCGCCGGTGACCTGCGCGTGTGGCTGGCCGAGCACGCGCACGTGGACCTGGAGGGCGGCCAGTTCGAGTTCTGGGGACGCCACACCCCGGACGGCGAGCGCGGCCGGCAGAAGCTGCTGGACTTCGACGACAAGTCGGTGCGCTTCTCGTGGTTCCTGTACGACACCGAGTACACGGTCGAGCTCAGCGTGGAGCAGCGCGACGGCGAGACGCTCGTCGCGGCCACGCAGTCGCCGTATCCGACCTGGGGCCAGGGCTCTGACCGGTCAGAGGTCCTGCAGACGTTCTGGCCGCTGGTGCTGGCGAACCTGGTCGACCACGTCGAGGGCCGGCCGGTGCTGGGGTTCTGCGACTTCACGACGCCCGAGCAGCGGTTCGAGTTCGACATCGCGGCACCACCGGCGGCCGTCATCGAGGCGCTGACCGACCCGGACGTGTTCCCGCGGTGGTTCGGGGCGCGCATGGAGATCGAGCCGCACGTCGGCGGCCGGTGGACGATGGGCAGCCTCGCCGAGGACGAGCACCCGGCGAAGATCCTCGCGCTCGACGAGGAGCGCTTCGCGCTGGAGTTCCAGGAAGGCATGGTGACGTCCTGGGAGCTGAAGGGCTCGGAGGGCAGGACGCACCTGACGTTCGTGCAGAGCGGGTTCGACCCGTCCACGCCGCCGTACGGGCCGTGGCTGGGCTGGCTCAGCGGGTTCGCGGACCTGAGGCGGATGCTGGAGCTGCCCGGCTGGCGGCCGATGTGGCACTCGTTCGAACTCCCCGGCTTGCCCGATGGCGTTCTCGTACTTGAATGATCGTGACGGCGTCGATCCTCTTCAGCTGCTAGAACCAGGCCATGACCAGGGCAGGTGAGGCCGCGAGGAAGCTGAACCGCGCGAAGCGGCCCACCATGCCGGTCGCGATGAACATCGCCGTGGACATGCCCGCGAGCCCGGCGAGCACGCTCGTCGCCATGAACGGCGGCACGCCCACCAGCGCGCTCACCGCGTGCGTGCCGGCCATCCAGTTGGGGTGCGCCTTGCACTTCACGTGGATCCAGTCGCCCCACCGGTGCATCCGCGTGCCCGGCCCGACCCAGCGGGCGAACTTGGACGGCTTGGGGTTTTCCTTGCGTTGCATGAACTTCGGCAGCTTGATGTCACCGCGCGCCGCGTAGAAGTACAGCAGCTTGCCCGACACCTGGGCGACCGCCACGACCAGGCCGACGAGGAAGCACGACACGCCGGGCCACCGCGCGCCGACGCCCACCACCCACGCCTCGACGGAGATGAAGGGGATGAGAGCCGAGCCGAGCGCGACCCCGAAGGTGAGGCCAACCAAGCCGAACACCCGCCCGAGGCTACACAGATCTCAGTCGCCGAGTCGCACGGCCAACGGCCCGGTCACCCGTATTTCGCGCAACGGACGCCCGCCCGCGTCCAATGTGCGCACCGTGCCGTCACCCGACCAGCCGAGCCGTTCGTAGAAGTTCCGCGACGCCTTGTCCGCCTCCGGCACCCACGCGATCCCCCGCGTCGCACCGGCTTCGGTGAGCCTCCGGCACGCCTCGGCGACGAGCCGCGTGCCGTGCCCGCGCCGCCCCCACCGCGGTTCGACCAGAACGCTCAGCAGCGCCGTGGTCTCCGCGTCGTCGGGCAGCGACCCGTCCGCTTTGGCCACCTCGTCGTCCGGAGCCTTGCTCGCCACGACGAACCCGACCGTCCACTCCCCCTCGGTCGCCTTGAGCACCGCACCGCTCTGGACGGCCAGCGCCCACGCGTCGTCGGTGTCGAGCGTGTCCAGCACGTCCTTCGGGAGCAGCTGGGCGTAGGCGAGCCGCCACGTCTCCCGGTGGATGCGGATGATCTCCGTGAGGTCAGCAGCAGTGGCGAGGTGCACGCCGGCGTCGGCCATAGCCGCACCTTATCGACGCCGCGTCGCGGAATTGTCAGGGGTGCGTGGCAACATCGGCCACGTGCAGAGGATGAGCGCGGACGTCGCACGCCGAATCGCCCTGGGCGCCCAGGGCTTCACCGACCTGAGGCCCTCCGCGGCCACCCGCAGGCACCTGCAACGCGTTCTGTCGCGCGTGCAGCTGCTGCAGATCGACTCGGTGAACGTGGCGGTGCGCGCCCACTACATGCCGCTGTTCTCGCGCCTCGGTGCCTACGAGTCCTCGTTGCTCGACGACGCCGCGTGGACGCACTCGGTCCGCAAACCGCGCATGCTCGTCGAAACCTGGGCGCACGAGGCGTCCCTGGTGCCCGTCGGCGACTGGCCGCTGTTCCACTCCGGCGCGAAGAAGCGCGGCTGGTGGCAGAACTACCAGGCCATCCTCGAACGCTCACCGCAGCTGGTCGACGAGGTCCTGGCCGCGATCAAGGAACTGGGCCCGATCGGCGCCGGCGCCCTGGAGAAGGCCCTGATCGGCGGCTCCGGCCGCGTGAAGGGCCCCTGGTGGGACTGGTCCGAGGTCAAGCGCGTGTGCGAGGTCCTGTTCGGCGTCGGCGTGCTGACCACCGGCACCCGCCGGTCGTTCGAACGCCTCTACGACCTGAGCGAGCGCGTGATCCCACCGGACGTCCTGGCCCAGAAGTGGACCCCGGAGGAGGGCGCACGGGAACTGGTCACGCGTTCCGCCGTGGCACTGGGCGTGGCGACCGAACCCGACCTGCGCGACTACTACCGCCTCGACCCGCGCCGCTCCCAGGCCGCCGTGGCCTCGCTCGTGGAGGACGGCGTGCTGGAACCGGTGTCGGTCGACGGCTGGCGCGGCGTCGCCTACCGCCACGTCGACGCGAAAGCCCCGCGCCGCGTGGAGGGCAGGGCGCTGCTGTGCCCGTTCGACCCGCTCATCTGGGAGCGGGCGCGCACCGAGCGGATCTTCGGCTTCCGCTACCGCATCGAGATCTACGTGCCCGAGCCCCGCCGGGTGCACGGCTACTACGTGTTCCCGTTCCTGCTGGACGGCTCACTGGTCGCGCGCGTGGACCTGAAGGCCGACCGCGCGGCCGGACTGCTGCGGGTGCAGTCGGCGTGGGCGGAGGAAGGCGTGGAGCGCGGACGCGTCGCGGCGGAGCTGGCCGGGGAGCTTCGGCACATGGCCGAGTGGCTGGGGCTGGAGGACGTGCTGGTGGTGCAGAAGGGAGACCTGGCGGCCGAGCTGGCCGCGGCCTGCTCAACGTGACCAGGCGCCCAGCCACTGCTCGGCGCCGAACTCCTCGAACCGCTCCACCTCGACGAACCCCAGCTTCTCCGCGAGGCGCATCGAGGCAGCGTTGGCGGTCTGCGTGGTGAGCACCACCGGATCACCGGGACACGCACCGCGAAACCAGTCGAGCGCCGCCGCGCACGCCTCGGCGGCATACCCGCGCCCCCACGACGCCGGCAGGAAGAGGTACCCGAGCTCGGCCTCCCCGCCCTCCGGCGTGAAGCGCCCCTTGCGCCCCGCGTCACGGCGGTCGAACGTGATCATGCCGATCACCGAGCCGCCGAGCTCGACCACGAAGAACCCGAAACGCCTACCGGGCACCTCGGGCACCGCACGCTCGAGTTCGTCACGCGGCCTGGCGCCGCCGATGTAGGTGCCGACCTCCGGCGAGGCGAACAGCTCGATGAGCGCCGGCCGATCCCCGGCCTCCGACTCGCGGAGCACCAGCCGCTCGGTCCGGATCGGGGAAGGCGGCCAGGCAGGTCCAGGTTGGTCGCTGCAGGTACTCATGATCGGTCCCCCAACGCGCCGTCGGCGCGGATTCGAGTTGCAGGGGTTGGCGCCCCTGCGACCGAAGGTACCCGTGATCGACTTCCGGTCAGCGCTGCCGATTCCTCCGCAGCCACAGGCCGCGTTCTCGGGCCCGCTCACCAATCGCAACCTACGTCTGCTCCCCCGCCCGCGCGGACACAGCCGCACCTCACGCTGACGCAGGGCTCATCGCGGTGGATGAAGGGCGCCTTCATCCACCTGAGGTCGATGAAGGCGCCCTTCATCGACAACGGGATTCGCGACCACCGACAAGATCAGGAGTGCAGCTGGATCGCCTTGCGCATCGTCTCGCGCGCCCGCCCGCGGTCCCCCGCGACGTCGTAGGCGTACGCGAGCCGGAACCACGCCCGCCAGTCGTCCGGCGCGGCCTCGACCTCGGCCCGCCGTTCCTCGAACCACGCGTCCGCGGCGTCCCGGTCCACCCGCCCCGACGGCCGCCGGGGCAGGTGGGAGGCGTCCGGCAGCAGGCCGTCGGCGTCGAGTTCGCGGGCCATCTTCTCGGTCTGCCAGCCGAAGCGCAGGTTCGAGTACACGAGCCACACGCCGAGCAGCGGCAGGATCAGCACGCCGACGCCGAGCAGCACGCCGACCAGCGAGCCGGTCTGCAGCAGGGCGAGAGCACGCCCCGCGAGCAGGACGAAGTAGACCGCGAGGGCGACGACCAGCAGCCCTACGGTGAGCCGGACCTTCACAGGTCCAGGTACTTGTCGAGTCCGACGGCGAGACCCGGCCGGGACACGACCTCCCGCACACCCAGCACGACGCCGGGCATGAACGACGTGCGGTGCAGCGAGTCCTGGCGCAGGGTCAGGGTCTCGCTCTCCCCACCGAACACGACCTCCTGGTGCGCGATCATGCCGGAGATGCGCAGCGAGTGAACGCGCACGCCGTCGACCACGGCACCGCGCGCGCCCGGCTCCTCCTGGGTGGTGGCGTCGGGCATCGGGTCCATGCCGGCGCGCGCCGCCGCGATCAGGCGGGCGGTGTGCGTCGCGGTGCCCGACGGGGCGTCGGCCTTGCGCGGGTGGTGCAGCTCGATGATCTCGGCCGACTCGTAGTAGCGGGCGGCGATCTCCGAGAAGCGCATCAGCAGCACGGCGCCGATGCCGAAGTTCGGCGCGATCAGCACGCCGACGGACGGCTGGTCGGCGAGCAGCGCGGCCACGGCGTCCAAACGCGGCTGATCGAAACCGGAAGTGCCGACCACGCAATGGATTCCGTTGGCGATGCAGAACTCCAGGTTCCCCATCACCACGTCGGGGTGCGTGAAGTCGACGACGACCTCCGCGCCGGAATCCACGAGAGCCTGCAACGGGTCGTCGGCGTCGATCGCGGCCACGACCTCCATGTCCTTCGCGGCCTCGACCGCGCGGACCACCTCGGAACCCATGCGGCCCCGCGCGCCGAGAACTCCGACGCGAATCATGCAATCACCTCGTGTACCTGGTCCGGCAGATCGTCGGCATGATCGTATGGCCCGACCACCGCGGCAGCGACCGGGCGGCGAAGCAGATCACGTGCGAGCAACGCCACTTCGTCGGCGGAAACAGCGTCGATGCGCGCCAGCGTCGCTTCAACGCTCAGGTGGTCGCCGTAGTTCAGTTCGGACTTGCCGATGCGCGACATCCGGGAGCTGGTGTCCTCCAGGCCCAGAACCAGAGCGCCGCGCAGCTGTCCCTTGCCCCGCGCCACTTCCGCGTCCGACAGGCCGCCCTTGGCGACGTCCACGAGCACCTCGCGGATCACGCCCGCGACGTCACCGAGACGGTCCGGCTGACAGCCCGCGTAGACGGAGAACGTGCCGGTGTCCGCGTACAGGCCTACGGACGAGTACACCTGGTACGCCAGGCCACGTCGCTCACGCACCTCCTGGAACAGCCGGGAGCTCATACCACCACCGACGGCCGCGTTCAGCACGTTCAACGCGAACCGGCGTTCGTCGTGGCGATCGAGGCCCTTCATGCCGAGCATCAGGTGCGCTTGCTCGGTGTCGTCGGTGTGCAGCACCAGCTTGCGGGCGTCGGCGATGCGCGCACGGCCCGCGCGCGGAGCCACCGCGCTGCCCTCTCGCGACAGCCGGTCACCGATCGCCTTGCGCACCAGGCGCATCACGTGCGCGTGCTCGATGTTGCCGGCGACGGCGAACACCATGCGCGGCAACGTGTAGTTCTTCTTGTAGAACGAGTAGAGGTTGTCCCTCTGCATGTCCTGAATGGACTGTTCGGTACCGAGCACCGGGCGCCCCAGGGCATGTCCGCCGAACAACGCCTCGATGAACGCGTCGTGCAGCAGGTCCTCGGGGTCGTCGTCGCGCATCGCGATCTCTTCGAGCACCACACCGCGTTCGGTCTCGAAGTCGCGGGGACCGCAGATCGCCTCGAACACCACGTCCGCGACCAGATCGACCGCCAGCGGCAGGTCCTCGTCCAGGACGTGCGCGTAGTAGCAGGTGTGCTCCTTGGCGGTGAACGCGTTCAGCTCGCCGCCGACCGCGTCGATCTCCTCGGCGATGGCCGCGGCCGAGCGACGCGCGGTTCCCTTGAACAGCAGGTGTTCCAGGTAGTGCGCGGCACCCGCGACCTCGGGCCGTTCGTCCCGGGACCCGACCTGCACCCACAGCCCGACCGAGGCGGACCGCACGCCCGGGATGCGCTCGGTGATGACCCGCAGACCCGAGGGCAGCATGCTGCGCCGCACCTCCGAGCCCGCGGACGCTTCGAGCACGCGCGTGCTGCCCGGCCGCTGGAGGTGCCCCAACCGTCCGGTACGCGGACGGCCGCGGGTGGATGCACCCGCGGCCGTCGCCTTGTCTGTCACGCTCACTGCGCGGGAGCCGCCTCAGCGGGCGCCTCGGCAGCGTCGGCGGCCGGAGCGTCGGCCGGCTTCGCGGCGTCGTCGTCCGACACCACGACCAGGCTGATCTTGCCGCGCTGGTCGATGTCGGCGATCTCGACGCGGAGCTTGTCGCCGACCTTGACGACGTCCTCCACCTTCGCGATGCGCTTGCCGTTGCCCAGCTTCGAGATGTGGACGAGGCCGTCCTTGCCGGGCAGCAGCGAGACGAACGCGCCGAACGCGGCCGTCTTCACCACGGTGCCCAGGAAGCGCTCGCCGACCTTCGGCAGCTGCGGGTTCGCGATCGCGTTGATCATGCCGATCGCGGCCTCGGCCGAGGGGCCGTCCGCCGCACCGACGTAGATCGTGCCGTCGTCCTCGATGGAGATGTCGGCACCGGTCTGCTCGGTGATCGAGTTGATCATCTTGCCCTTCGGGCCGATGACCTCGCCGATCTTGTCGGTCGGGATCTTGACCGACGTGACGCGCGGTGCGAAGGCGCTCATCTCGTCCGGGTCGGAGATGGCCTCGGCCATGACCTCCAGGATCGTGTAGCGAGCGTCGCGCGCCTGGCCGAGGGCCTGCGCGAGGACCTCGGACGGGATGCCGTCGAGCTTCGTGTCGAGCTGCAGCGCCGTCACGAACTCCTTGGTGCCCGCCACCTTGAAGTCCATGTCGCCGAACGCGTCCTCGGCACCGAGGATGTCGGTCAGCGCCACGTAGCGGGTCTCGCCGTCGACCTCGTCGGACACGAGGCCCATCGCGATGCCGGAGACCGGGGCCTTCAGCGGGACACCGGCGTTGAGCAGCGACATCGTCGACGCGCAGACCGAACCCATCGAGGTCGAGCCGTTGGAGCCCAGCGCCTCGGAGACCTGGCGGATCGCGTACGGGAACTCGTCGCGCTTGGGCAGCACGGGCATGATCGCCCGCTCGGCCAGCGCGCCGTGACCGATCTCGCGGCGCTTCGGCGAACCCACGCGGCCGGTCTCACCGGTCGAGTAGGGCGGGAAGTTGTAGTGGTGCAGGTAGCGCTTGTGCGTCTCCGGGGACAGCGAGTCGATCTGCTGCTCCATGCGCAGCATGTTCAGCGTGGTGACACCCAGGATCTGGGTCTCGCCGCGCTCGAACAGCGCCGAGCCGTGGGTCCTCGGGATCACGGCCACCTCGGCACCCAGGTCGCGGATGTCGGTGAGGCCGCGGCCGTCGATGCGGACCTTGTCGCGCAGGATCCGCTGGCGCACGAGCTTCTTGGTCAGCGAGCGGAACGCGGCGCCGATCTCCTTCTCGCGGCCCTCGAACTGCTCGGCCAGCTTGTCCAGCGTGGCGGCCTTGATCTCGTCGAGCTTGTCCTCGCGCTCCTGCTTGGCCGCGATGGTCAGCGCCTGCGCGAGCTCACCGGACGCGGCGGCCTCGACGGCCTCGAACGCGTCGGGCTGGTAGGCCGGGTACGTCGGGTACTCACCGGTCTCCTTGGCGGCGACCTGCGCGAGCTGCGCCTGCGCCTCGCAGAGGACCTTGATGAACGGCTTGGCGGCCTCGAGGCCCGCGGCCACGACCTCCTCGGTGGGGGCGACGGCGCCCTCGCCGATCAGGTCGATCACGTTCTCGGTGGCCTCCGCCTCGACCATCATGATCGCGACGTCGCCGGAGGGGACCACGCGGCCCGCGACGACCATGTCGAACACGGCCTTCTCGAGCTGCTCGTGGGTCGGGAACGCCACCCACTGGCCCTCGATCAGCGCGACGCGGACGCCGCCGATCGGGCCGGAGAACGGCAGGCCGGCGAGCTGCGTGGACGCGGACGCGGCGTTGATCGCCACGACGTCGTACAGGTCGGCCGGGTTCAGGCTCATCACGGTGATGACGACCTGGATCTCGTTGCGCAGACCGTCCACGAAGGACGGGCGCAGCGGACGGTCGATCAGGCGGCAGGTGAGGATGGCGTCCGTGCTGGGACGGCCCTCACGCCGGAAGAACGAGCCGGGGATGCGGCCCGCGGCGTACATGCGCTCCTCGACGTCCACCGTGAGGGGGAAGAAGTCGAAGTGCTCCTTGGGCTGCTTCGACGCCGTCGTGGCGGAGAGCAGCATCGTGTCGTCGTCCAGGTACGCGACCACGCTTCCGGCGGCCTGACGCGCGAGGCGCCCGGTCTCGAAGCGGATCGTGCGCGAGCCGAACTTGCCGTTGTCGATAACGGCAGTCGCCTCGTGGACCTCGATGTCCGTCATTTACTTGTTACTCCTCGTCTTTTGGACACCGCACACGCGTCTTGACGAGGCCGGTCTTCGATCGAAGTCCTCCGGAGCCGTCCGGAGGGCCACTACCGAGGACCGGCGATAACTGCTTCGCGCGATGCGGGCCCTGTTTTGTTCCTCTTTCAACCAGGGATCTGTATACACCTGGTTGTGCGCCGAGGGGGAGTGACCGGCCGGTCACTCCCCCTCGGCAAGCATCACCTGCGCAGACCGAGGCGCTGGATCAGCGCGCGGTAGCGGTTGATGTCCACCTTGGTCAGGTAGTTCAGCAGACGGCGGCGACGGCCGACCATCAGCAGAAGACCACGGCGGGAGTGGTGGTCGTGCTTGTGCTGCTTCAGGTGCTCCGTGAGGTCCGCGATGCGCTTGCTCAGCAGGGCGACCTGGGCCTCGGTCGAGCCGGTGTCGCTGTCGTGCAGACCGTACTCGGCGAGGATGGACTTCTTCTGCTCCGTGGACAGTGCCACTAGGTACTTCTCCTACTTGTTCAGGTCCGTGCGGCCCCACGCCCGCCGAATTGCTGGCCGGGGTAGCCGGTACTGGCCGCCACGGACCGCAGCCAGACCCAACTGCGAAGGTTATCAGGCACGATGCTCAGCGGCGCGCTGACGTGCGCAACCCCACCCGCGCGACGGGTGTGTAGACGCCGTCGGCGCTGCTCACGAGCACTGCTTCGGCCGGCTGCCACGGGCTGCTCAGGAAGGCCGGCATCGGCTGACCTTTGTACCCGTACGCCACCGTCAGGTGCGCCCACCAATTGTCGTTCGCGCCCGCTGCCCTTGCCAACCGATTTAACTCGCCGTCGATTCCCGCCCACAGGACCCGGCCGCGGAAGTTCCCGAAGTTCTTCAGCCGGATTTCCCCGACCTCGTGGCCTTCGAGCGCTTTGAAGCGTTCGTGATCTGCGGATTCGCCGTGGAAGCACAACGTGATGTGCCACTTCTCCGGCTTCGTCCACTCCAGGTCGAGGCTGCGGTCGAGCACCGCGTCGAGTTCCTCGACCACGTGCTGAGGCGGGTAGAGGGCGGTGAAGAACTTCATCGCCCTCGCGCGATCTCGCGGGTCTGGGGGTCGCTCCCCTGAGCGAGCCACTTCACCGCTGGCTGGCGGCGCGGATGGCGCGCCGGAACAGCTCGGCGATCGCCGGGAAGTCCTCGTGCAGCAGGTCCGCGGCCTGCTGGAGCTCGGTGCGGTCGGCGACCCGGCGCAGCACCGGGTACGCGACGCTCTCGTCGCCGTTGACCGGCAGGTTGTCGCGGGACACGGTCGGCTTGGACTCGCGCACGTCGTCGAGCGCCCGCTGCAACGCCTCCGGCGCCCCGGTCGCCACGTCCGGGGTGAGGATCTTGCGCTCCAGCATGATCATCCGGGCGAGCACGGCCGGGTTGCCGATCTTGGCGCGGCGGCCGCTCATCACCTGGCTGAGCATCGGCGCGCTGATCCCCAGCACGTCGGCGAGCTGGGCCTGCGAGACGTTGAAGGCCACGACCAACCTGCGCACCCGGTCACCCAGAGGTTCCCCGTACCACTCCCTCTGCAGGGCGAGGTTGCGCTGAACGATCTTGTGGTCCTCCACGTCGGCCTCTCCCGTAGCCCTCACTCCGACCAGCATCCTGCCAGCCTGCGGACGCCCCCACGTCCGCTTCGCCCAATCTGACGGTCACGACTCGGTCAGCAGTTCCCTCGTTCGGTCTACATCTCGGTGCATCTGCTCGAGAAGTGCCTCGACGGAGTCGAACTTGACCATTTCGCGCAGCCTGTCGACGAAGTCGACGGCGACCCGCTGCCCGTAGTAGTCCTCGTCCACGTCCAGCACGAACGCCTCGACGCGCCGCTCCCGGCCGGAGAACGTCGGGTTGGTCCCGACGCTGACGGCCGCCTTGAGCTTCTTGCCCCTCGCGTCGGTGAACCAGCACGCGTAGATGCCGTCCGCCGGAACGGCCGCGAACTTGGGCGTCGAGAGGTTGGCGGTCGGGAACCCCAGGTCCTTGCCGCGCCCGTCGCCGCGCACGACGATGCCCTCGAGGCGGTGCGGCCGCCCCAGCGCCTCCGCCGCCGCCTTCACGTCCCCCGCGTCGATGCACGCCCGGACGTAGGTCGACGAGTAGGTCACCTCGTCAGCGGACACCAGATCAGCCCCCTCGGTCACGAATCCGAACCGCTGCCCGAGCCGGCGCAGCAGTGCGACGTTACCCGCCGCCTTGTGCCCGAAGGTGAAGTTCTCACCCACTACGACCGCCGCCGCGTGCAACTTCTCGACCAGCACCTCGTGCACGAACTCGTCGGCGGGCATCCGGCTCGTCTCAAGGCTGAACGGCACCACCACGAAGTGGTCGACCCCCAGCTCCTCGACCAGCTCGGCCCGCCGCCGCAACGTCGTCAGCTGGGCCGGGTGGCTGCCGGGACGCACCACTTCGGACGGGTGGGGGTCGAAGGTCATCAGCACGCTCGGCAGCCCGCGCTGCTCCGCGAGCTCGACCGCCCTGCCGATGAGGGCCTGATGCCCTTTGTGGACACCGTCGAACACGCCGATGGTCACGACGCAGCGGCCCCAGCCGCCGGGAAGGTGATCTAGTCCGCGCCAGCGTTGCACGGTGATCAGCCTACGTCGGGTCGTGCCGCGCGGGCTCACCCAGCCGGGCTGAGAACCACGACGGGCTTGCACGCGTTGCCCTCGTCCTTGGCGAGCGCGATGACGTGCCCGTCCGGCCCGAAGACCCCGTAGGTGCCCTCGAAGCCGCCAGCGCGCAGCCGTTGCCCGTGCGAGAGCGCCGACGCCTCCCGCGGGTCGATCTCGCGGCGCGGGAACGCGGTGGCGACCGCGGCGTCGAGGTCCAGCGACAGGCCCGGTGTCTCCTCGAGCTGCTGGAGCGTCTTGGCCACGCGCAGGTCGAACGGGCCGACCCTGGTGCGCCGCAACGCACCCAGGTGGCCGCCGACGCCCAGCGCGGCACCGAGGTCGCGGGCCAGCGCGCGCACGTAGGTGCCGGAGGAGCACTCGACCATCACGTCGAGCAGAACCGTCTTGTCCTCACGACGCGTGAAGAGCACGTCGAACCGATGCACGGTGACCGGCCGTGCGGGGATCTCGACCTGCTCGCCCGCACGGACCCGTGCGTAGGCGCGCTTGCCGTCGATCTTCACCGCGGACACGGCCGACGGCACCTGCTGGATCGGCCCGGTCAGCTTCGCCACCTCGGCGGCGATCGCGTCGTCCTCGACACCGGAAGCGTCCACAGTGGACAGAACGTCGCCCTCGGCGTCGTCCGTGGTGGTGGCCGCGCCGAGCACGATCGTCGCGAGGTAGGCCTTGCTGTCGAGCGCGAGGTGGCCGAGGAGCTTCGTCGCGCGCTCGATGCCGAGCACGAGCACGCCGGTCGCCATCGGGTCCAACGTGCCGGCGTGCCCGACCTTGCGGGTGCCGAGAATCCTGCGCACACGCGCCACCACGTCGTGCGAGGTCATGCCGTCCGGCTTGTCGACGACGACCAGGCCCGGTGCAACAGAGGGTTTCACGGCCCGAAATCCTAAGCGACGCGCAGAGCGTCCCAGCGACGACGCCGCAACTGCACCGGCACCGTCTCACCACGCTCCTCCGCCGCGAACACCGCCGCACGCGCGCGCCGCCACCACACGAGCATCCGCCAGCCACCGAACGCGAGCACGATCACGCAGAAGCTGAACGCGACCCGGAACGCGGACTGCGGGGCGAGCACGCCCTCGACGAGGTCGAGCAGCACGCCGACGCCCAGCGCGGTCACCGTGACGGCGAGGAAGCCGCCGACGTTGACCAGGCCGCTCGCGGTGGACTGGCGGTGCACCGGGTTGTAGTCGCGGGCCAGCGCGAACGCGACACCGGAGATCGGCCCGCCCACGGTCAGCACGACGAACACGGCCGCGATGACCGGCACCGGCACGTGACCGCCCGGCCACAGCAGCAGCACGGCCCAGCCGAGGAGCGCGAACGCGAGGAACCAGCCCGCGATCGGCATGCGCCACTCGGGGTTGCGGGAGAACAACGCGCCGACGATCGGACTCGCCACGATCGCGCCGATGACCAGCAACCCGAGCGTGGACGACGCCGCCTTCGCCGACATGCCCTGCGCCTGCACTAGGTACGGGAACCCCCACAGCAGGCCGATCACGGCCGGCGTCGACATGGTGCTGAAGTGCGCCCAGAAGCCGAGCCGGGTGCCGGGCACGCTCCAGGCCTGCCGCACCTTGGGCCAGATCTGCCGCACCGGCACGGGTTCCGGCTTCGGCGCGGTGAAACCGGACGGCACGTCGCTCACCCTCAGGAACGCCACGGCCGCGTACAGCGCGGTGACACCGCCCGCGATGAGGAACGCCCAGGTCCACCCGATCGAGCCGAGCATGAGCGTCAACGGCACGGTCGCGACGAGGTTGCCCACACCGCCCAACGCGGCGGTGATCGCGATCACGAGCGAGTACTGCCGTGGCGGGAAGTGCGCCGCGACGATGCGGATCACGCTGATGAACGTCATCGCGTCACCCATGCCCAGCACGGCCCGTGCGACGAGACCCAGGCCGTACGAGTCGGCGACGGCGAAGAGGAGCTGGCCGGTGCCCATGAGCAACGCGGCCGCGGTGAGGATTTTGCGGGGCCCGAACCGGTCCACGAGCAGACCGGTCGGGATCTGCATGAAGGCGTAGACACCGATCTGCAGCACGGTGAACACACCGAGCTGCGCGGGTCCGAGCCCGAACCGCGCACTCGCTGCCAGCCCGGCCACGCCGAGCGTGCTGCGGTGGAAGACGGCGGCGAAGTAGACGAAGACGGCGGTGGTCCAGATCAGCCACGAGGTTCGGGTGGCGCGATCGACCGACGGCAAGACGGCACTCTCCCAGGTCGGAGGCAGGCAGACATTAGTTACATCGCCTAAACAACCTTCTTGGTAACGATTTCATGCCGTGAGGTCCGACACAGGGCCTCACCGGGAAGCCCCCTCGACCGCCCATTCGCCGGAACGAGCCCTCCACACCACTGCCACCAGTCGCAGAACCATGAACGCCGACAACCCGCTCCAAATCCCGGTCAGTCCCCATCCGAACCGATAGGACGCCCACACGAGCGGCAGGAAGCCGACCACGGCCGCCCCCAGAGTCGCGGTCCGCATGAACCGGACGTCGCCGGCGCCCAGCAACACCCCGTCCAGGGCGAACACGACCCCGGCGACGGGCTGCAGCAGAACGAAGAACCACCAGGCGTGCGGAATCTCCGCCAGCACCCCGGCATCCGAGGTGAACGCGGACGGCAGCACCGAAGCCAGCGAGGCGAAGACCACGCCGAGCCCGATTCCGAAAACCAGCCCGTAACGGGTGATCTGCCAGGCCAGCCGCTCCGCCTGAACCCGCCGGGACGCCCCCAATGCCGCCCCAACGAGCGACTGTGCGGCAATCGCAAGAGAGTCGAGCACCAAAGCCAGGAACGTCCACAGCTGCAACACGACCTGATGCGCGCCCACTGCCGCGACGGACGTCCGTGCCGCCACGGAAGCGGCGCTCACAAAACAGGCCTGGAACGCCAAGCTCCGCAACACCAAGTCACGGCCCATGCCCAACTGCGCGCGCATGGCGGCCCAATGTGGCGTGAGCGGCACCCGTTCCGCGAACAGCGCCTTGATGAACAGCCCGGCCGCGAGCACCTGCGCGACGACGTTGGCCACCGCGGAACCCTCAAGCCCCCAGCCCGCACCGTAGACGAGCACCGGGCACAACACCGTGGAAATGCCGTTGCCGATCAGGATGTATTTCAGGGGTCGCCGTGTGTCCTGAACACCGCGCATCCACCCGTTGCCGGCCATCGTGACGAGAATGAACGGCGCACCGAACAGCGCAATGCGCACCCACTCCACCGCCGCGTCCGCCACGCCGCCGTTCCCCGCGAGCAGCTCCGCCAAAGGTCGTGCGAAGACCTGGCCCAGCACCACCACGAGCAGACCGGCCGCCAGCGCGAGCCACGTGGCCTGCACGCCCTCCGACACCGCGTCCGCGCGACGGCCCGCGCCGTGCAAGCGAGCCGTGCGTGCCGTCGTGCCGTACGACAGGAACGTCAGCTGCGTCGACACCTGCGTGAGCAGCACGCCGCCGAGCGCCAGGCCGGCCAGCGGCAACGCACCCAGATGACCGACCACGGCCGTGTCGACCAGCACGTACAACGGCTCGGCTGCCAGCACCCCCAGGGCCGGGACGGCCAGCCCGATCACCCGCCGCGCGGGAACCCGATCCTCCACCCGACGAACGTAAGACGTCGTGCGCGCCTATGGCCGCTATAGCGACCAGAACCACTCACGCGCGTTGAGGCAGGCCGAACACCCGCTCACGTGCCACAGCCAGCGCCGAGTGCAGTGCGCCCGCGCGCACCGGCTTCGCGGTGATCTGGGCGAGCTGCACGGGCGTGCGCGGCACCACGAGCTTCAGCAGCTCCGCCGACACGAGATCGCACAACGTCTCGCCGCCCGCGTGCGCCACGCTGCCGGACATCAGCACCAGCTCCGGGTCGAGCACGCACACGACGTTCGCGAGGCCGAGCGCGATCCGGTGTGCCAGGTCGGTGAGGAACGCGCGGCCTCCGGTGCCGGCGGTGAGGGCCTGGGCCACGGCTTCGAGGCCGGACGACGCCGCGATGCCGTGCGAGGCGGCCAGGGCGACAAGGGCCTCGTTGTCCACCTGGTCGCCGTAGCGGCCGCCGGGGATCTGCATCGAGTCGATCTCGCCGGCCCCACCGGTGACACCGCGCAGCAGCACGCCGTTGACGACCACCGCCGAACCGATCTCGTCGGCCGGCCAGAACAGGACGAAGTTGCGGACGCCCGCGGCCTTGCCGGAGCTCATCTCCTCCAGCGCGGCGAGGTTGATGTCGTTCTCGATCGACACCGAGGTGCCGAGCAGGTCGCGCAGGGTCGCGGGCAGGTCGACGTCGACCAGCCCCGGCAGGTGCGGCGCGAAGCCGAGGTGGCCGGTGGCCGGGTCGACCGCGCCGGGCGTGCCCACGACCACGTGGGACAGGCTGTCCAGCCGCAGACCGGCCAGGGCGGCGGCCTTCTGCGCGGTCTCGCGGAACACCTGGAGCGTGTTCTCCTTGGGCATCGGCGCGCTGTGCTCGGACAGCAGCGAGCCGGTGATGTCCGCGATCGCCACGTCGATCAGGTCCGCCGACAGCGCCACGGCCGCGACATGACCCACGCCGCCGTTGACCGCCCACATCTGGGCGCGCGGGCCCCGGCCGCCACCGCGCAGTCCCGTGCGGACGACCATGCCGTCCTCTTCCAGACGCGCCAGCAGTTGCGCCGTCGCGGGCTTGGAGAGGCCGATGACCTCCTCCAGTTCGGCGCGCGTCATCGCCCCGCTGCGCAGCAGGGTCTCGATGGCCGCCCGATCGTTGATCTCCCGCAGCAGTCGCGGGCTTCCTGTCCGTGTCATGACTCCACCCGTTCCAACGCGCCCTTGAGCGCGGCAACGACCTGGTCCGCGGCACCGTCGCGGGTGAACCCGGCCGCCAGCCGGTGCCCGCCCCCGCCGAGCGCCTGCGCCACCTCACGCACGTCGACCCGGCCGACGGCGCGCAGCGACACCGACCAGAACCCGGGCCTCAGCTCCTTCAGCACGGCGGCCACCTCGGCCTCGGAGGTGGAGCGCACCACGTCGATCACGCTCTCCACCTCCTCGCTGCGCACGTCGCGCGCATCGTCCAGGCCCACCACCGCGTGCACCAACCCCAGTCCGTGCGCGGCCTTCTGGTCCAGCTCCGCGCGGGCCAGCACGCGCGACAACATGCCGAGGTACGCGAACGGATGCGCGTCCATCAACGGGCGCGTGACGGCGTACGCGTCCACTCCGGTCTGCAGCAGCCGCGCGGCCGTCTCGTGCGCGGCGGGACCGGCCTTGCGGAAGCCCCCGGTGTCCGTCACGAGCCCGGCGTAGATGCACCGCGCGATCGGCTCGTCGATCTCGACCGACATCTCGTCGAGCAGCCGCAACGCGATGAGCGCCGTTGCCTCGGCGTGCTCGTCGATGCAGTGCAACGTCCCGTAGCGCGTGTTCGACACGTGGTGGTCGATGACGATGACCGGACCGGTGCAGTGCGCGACACGGTCCGCCAGCGGTCCCAGCCGCCCCAGACTGCCGGTGTCCATGACCACGAGCATCTCCGGCGCGAGCGGCACCTCGTCCCGGTGCACCAGCAGACCGGCGGTGTCCAACGCCTTCAGCGACTCCGGCACGACCTCGGGCTCACCGAACGCCACGCGCACCGCGACACCGCGCCGGTGCAGCGCGAGCCCCACCGCCAAGGCACTCCCGAGCGTGTCCGCGTCGGGGTTGATGTGACTCAGCAAGGTCACATCGCGGGCGCCGGCCAGCAACCGCGCGGCCTCGGCAATGGTGGTGCTCAGATCGTCTGCCACAGGGAGACGTTAGCCGTTCGGCATCCCCATTTGCTGCAGGGCACCCTCGGACAAGACGGTTTCCACCTGGCGAACGAGCAAGGGACCGTTCCAGCAAGAGCTGTGTGAACGGTCCCCGCTGCTCAGTCCTCGTCGTCGTCCTCACGAGGAGCCTTGTACGGATCGGCCTCGCCGGCCGGAGACGCCCCCGCCGCCAGCCGAGCCACCTCGGCGTCGGCGGCCTGAGCACGAGCCAGCAGCTCGTCCATCTTCCTGGCCGCGTCCGGCACGGTGTCGGTCATGAACGTCAGCGTGGGCGTGAACCGCACGCCGGTCTGCTGGCCCACCATCGAGCGCAGCACACCCTTGGCCTTTTCCAGAGCGGCAGCCGCCCCGGCGAAATCAGGCTCGGAATCCAAACGCTCGCCGAGAACCGTGTAGTAAACGGTCGCGTCGTGCAGGTCGCCGGTCACCTTGGTGTCGGTGATGGTGACCCGTGCCAGACGCGGATCCTTGACCTCGTGCTCCAGAGCCGAAGCAACGATCTGCGAGATCCGCTTGGCGAGCTTGCGGGCACGTGCCGTGTCGGCCACGAGCCTCCCCTTCCTAGTCGTCCTCCGGCCCGACGAGCCTTGTCCGAGCCGAAAGCAGTTCCAGTTCGGGACGTCCGGCGACCAGCCTTTCACAGCTGGCCAGCACGTCCCTGACGTGCTCCAGGTCGGCGGCGACCGCCGCCACCCCGATCAGACTGCGCCGATGCAGGTCCAGATGACCGGCCTCGGAGACAGCGACCTCGAAGCGCTTGCGCAGCTCGGCCACGACGGGCCGCACCACCGAGCGCTTCTCCTTCAACGAGTGGACGTCACCCAAGAGCACGTCCAGTTCCAGAGCCCCCACGTACATGGGCAAGATCCTCCAGAAGAAGGAGGGTTAACGCATCAGCATTACGAACGACACGGTCCGCGCCTTCCGCCGCATCAGCACACGAACCCCGTTCGGGCGCGCAGCGCCCGAACACGCGGGCTTCCGGGGGTCGCCCCCCAGAAGACACCACGATCCACACTTTTCGCCACATCAGCATACGAACCCCGTTCGGGCGCGCAGCGCCCGAACCTGCGGGGGTCTGGGGGTCGTCCCCCAGAAGACACGACGAGCGACGTGGTCCGCGCTTTCCGCGGACACACGTCCCCCGAGCGAGTACCGATCAGGCGCGCGGCTTCTCGCGCATCTCGTAGGTCTCGATGATGTCTTCCAGCTTCAGGTCGCTGTAGTTGCCGAGCGTGAGACCACACTCGAAACCTTCACGGACCTCGGTGGCGTCGTCCTTGAACCGCTTGAGCGAGCTGATCGGGAGGTTCTCCGCGATCACCTTGCCGTCACGGATGAGGCGCGCCTTGGCGTTGCGGCGGATCTCGCCCGACAGGACCATGCAACCCGCGATCGTGCCGACCTTGGAGGACTTGAAGACGTCCCGGATCTCGGCGCGGCCGAGCTGGACCTCCTCGTACTCCGGCTTGAGGAGACCCTTGAGGGCCGCCTCGATCTCGTCGATCGCCTGGTAGATGACCGTGTAGTAGCGGACGTCGACGCCCTCGCGGTTCGCGAGCTCGGTCGCCTTGCCCTCGGCCCGGACGTTGAAGCCCAGGACGATGGCGGAACCGGCCACGGCGAGGTTGATGTCGCCCTCGGTGATGCCACCGACACCGCGGTGGATCACGCGCAGCTCGACGTCGTCGCCGACCTCGATCTTCATGAGCGCGTCCTCGAGGGCCTCGACGGTACCCGAGTTGTCACCCTTGATGATCAAGGTGAGCTGGCTGGTTTCCTTGAGCGCCGCGTCCAGGTCCTCGAGGCTGACGCGCTTGCGCTTGGCGGCGTTCTGCGCGTTGCGAGTGCGGGCCTGGCGACGCTCGGCGATCTGCCGTGCGACGCGGTCCTCCTCGACCACCAGGAACGTGTCACCGGCGCGCGGCACCGACGTCAGACCGATGACCTGCACCGGACGCGACGGCAGAGCGTCGTGGACGTCCTCGCCGTGCTCGTCCACCATGCGGCGGACGCGGCCGTAGGCGTCGCCCGCGACGATCGAGTCGCCGACGCGGAGCGTGCCTCGCTGGACCAGCACCGTGGCGACCGGACCGCGACCGCGGTCGAGGTGCGCCTCGATCGCGACACCCTGGGCCTCCATGTCCGGGTTGGCCCGGAGGTCCAGCGACGCGTCGGCGGTCAACAGGATGGCCTCCAGGAGGCCGTCGATGTTGATGCCCTGCTTCGCGGAGATGTCGACGAACATCGTGTCGCCGCCGTACTCCTCGGCGACCAGGCCGTACTCGGTCAGCTGCTGGCGGATCTTGGAGGGGTTCGCACCCTCCTTGTCGATCTTGTTGACCGCGACCACGATCGGCGCCTCGGCGGCCTGCGCGTGGTTGATCGCCTCGACCGTCTGCGGCATCACGCCGTCGTCCGCGGCGACGACGATGACCGCGATGTCGGTCGAGTTCGCACCACGGGCACGCATGGCGGTGAACGCCTCGTGACCCGGGGTGTCGATGAAGGTGATCAGACGCGGGTTGCCTTCGAGCTCCGTGCGGACCTGGTAGGCACCGATGTGCTGGGTGATGCCACCGGCCTCGCCCTCGTGCACCTTCGCCTTGCGGATGGTGTCGAGGAGTCGGGTCTTACCGTGGTCGACGTGACCCATGACGGTCACGACCGGCGGGCGGACCTGCAGATCGTCCTCGCCACCGGCGTCCTCGCCGTAGGTGATGTCGAACGTCTCCAGCAGCTCGCGGTCCTCCTCCTCGGGGGACACGACCTGCACGACGTAGTTCATCTCGGAGCCGAGCAGCTCCAGGATCTCGTCGGACACCGACTGGGTCGCCGTGACCATCTCGCCCAGGTGGAACAGCACCTGCACGAGCGACGCCGGGTTGGCGTTGATCTTGTCGGCGAAGTCGGTCAGCGAGGCACCGCGCGGCAGGCGGATCGTCTCGCCGCTGCCCTTGGGCAGGCGGACGCCACCGACCGAAGGCGCCTGCATGTTGTCCATGTACTCCTGGCGCTTCTGCCGCTTGGACTTGCGTCCACGGCGCGCCGGACCACCCGGACGACCGAAGGCACCAGCGGTACCGCCGCGACCAGCGCCGCCGCCACCGCCACCGGGACGACCGCGGAAACCGCCGCCACCACCGGCCGGGGCGCCGCCACCGGCACCGCCACCACCGCCGGGACGGAAGCCACCGCCTCCGCCACCGCCGCCACCGGGACGGAAGCCGCCACCGCCGCCTCCGCCGCCACCGCCGCGGAAGCCACCGCCGCCGCCTCCGCCGCCACCGCCGCGGAAGCCGCCACCGCCGCCACCACCACCGGGACGACCGCCACCGCCACCGGGACGGCCACCGCCGCCACCAGGACCGGGACGGTTACCACCGGCGGGGCGACCCGGCATCATGCCGGGGTTCGGCCGCGGGGGCATGTTGCCCGGGTTCGGGCGAGGACCGCCCTGACCGGGCGCGGACGGACGCGGGCCGCCCTGCGGGGCAGCCGGGCGCGGACCACCCTGACCGGGCGCGCCGCTGGGACGCGGACCGGCCGGACGCGGGTCGCCGGGCTTCGGGCCGGACGGACGGTCGCCGCCGGACTCCGGACGCGGGCCGGGACGAGGTCCAGGACGCGGCGCGGGAGCGTTGCCGCCACCCACGCCGAACGGGTTGTTGCCCGGACGCGGGGCACGCGGGCCTGCGGGCTTGGGAGCCTGCGGGCGCGGAGGCACCACGGACGGGGTCGAGCCGGCGGACGCGGCCGGGGCCTGCGGCTGCGGTTGCTGCTGCGGGGCCGGACGCGGGCCGGGACGCGGGGCACCGGGCTTGGGGCCGGGAGCCGAGGGTGCGGCCTTGGGCGCGGCCGGTGCCGGTGCGGCGGCGGCCGGTGCCTGGGGCTGCTGGACGGGCGCGGGCGGAGCCGGGGCCTGCGCGGCAGGGGCTGCCGGAGCGGGCTTCGGCGCCGGCGGGCGCGGGGCGGCCGGCTTCGGGCCGGGAACGGCCTTCGGCGCGGCGGGCTTGTTGTCGGTCGCGGCCGGCTTCGGCTCCGCCGGTGCGGCGGGCGCGGCGGCGGCAGCGGGTGCCGGAGCCTTCGGCTTCGGAGCGGACGGCTTGGGGGCCGACGGCTTCGACTTGGCTTCGTAGGCGTCACGGAGCCGCCGGGCCACGGGGGCCTCGACGGTGGACGACGCGGACTTCACGTATTCGCCTTGTTCGGCGAGCTTGTTCAGAACTTCCTTGCTCGTGACTCCGAGCTCTTTCGCGAGCTCGTGCACGCGGGCCTTGCCTGCCACTGCTCTCCTTGGTCGTGAGGCCGGCGGGCAAGTCCCATCGACCTCGTCTTAACGTCGCGCGTTCATGTCTTCAGCTTCACGGCTGACTCATGACGGGTCGACCTGCTTCCTTGTTTCCTGCGGACCGAGAGGCTGTCCCTCGATCGTTTTCCCGTGCTGCTCCAAGTGCTCGCGCAACAACGCGACGTCGAGTGCTCCCTGGACCCGGAGGGCCCGTGAGAACGCTCGTCGCCGCTCGGCGTTGCGCAGACATTCGAGATCGAAATGCAACCAAGCACCCCGACCAGGAAGCCGCCTGCGGACGTCCGGAACCACCGAACCGTCCACCGCGACCACACGCAGCAGCTCAGAGGGCAACGTTCGGGTGCGGCATCCGATGCACGTGCGAACAGGGCCGATGTGCTGGGTCACCGAACCCGACGTTGAACCGTTGATAAGTCTATCCCCTGGAGCTCATTCGGCCGAACTGGATGTGACTGCTCCGGCAGCCGGGGACTCCGCGTCGCTGCGGATGTCGATGCGCCAGCCGGTCAGGCGGGCGGCCAGGCGGGCGTTCTGCCCCTCCTTGCCGATCGCCAGCGACAGCTGGAAGTCCGGCACCACCACGCGCGCCGTCTTGGCGCGCTCGTCGAGCACCCGTACGGACACAACCTTCGCAGGTGACAATGCATTCCCGACGAAAGTGGCCGGGTCGTCCGAGTGGTCGATGATGTCGATCTTCTCACCGCCGAGCTCGTGCATCACGTTGCGCACGCGGGCACCCATCGGGCCGATGCAGGCACCCTTGGCGTTCACTCCGGCAACCGTTGATTTCACCGCGATCTTCGAACGGTGACCTGCCTCACGTGCCACCGCGGGGATCTCCACGGTGCCGTCCGCGATCTCCGGAACCTCGAGGGCGAACAGCCGCCGGACGAGGTTCGGGTGCGTGCGAGAGAGAGCGATCTGCGGTCCGCGCGCACCGCGGGACACGCTCACGACGTAGCACTTGATGCGCTCGCCGTGGTTGTACTGCTCGCCCGGCACCTGCTCGGCCGGCGGCAGCACGCCCTCGGTGTCGCCCACCTGGACGACGACCATGCCGCGGGCGTTCGCGCGGGCGTCGCGCTGCACGACCCCGGCGATGATCTCGCCCTCCTTGGCGGCGAACTCGCCGAACGTGCGCTCGTGCTCGGCGTCGCGCAGGCGCTGCAGGATGACCTGGCGCGCGGTGGTGGCGGCGATGCGGCCGAAGCCCTCGGGAGTGTCGTCCCACTCCTCCTGCACCGCGCCGTCCGGCCCCAGCTCCTGCGCGAGCACGCGCACGACGCCGGTCTTGCGGTCGATCTCCACCCGCGAGTGCGAGTGATGCCCTTCGGTGTGCTTGTAGGCGGTCAGCAGTGCTGACTCGATCGCCTCCAGGACCGTCTCGAAGGGGATGTCCTTTTCACGTTCGATCGCCCTCAGGGCGGCGATGTCGACGTTCACCTCGGCTCCTCCTTCGGTGCTTTCCGAGTGAGCCGAGCCAGTTCCTCGACCGGCGGCTGCTTGAACTCGATCTCCATGACCGCGCGTTCGATGTGGCGGTACTCCACGCGCCGCAGCTCGCCCTGGTGCAGCAGCTCGACACCGGTCTCGTCGCACTCCCCGACCCGGCCGAACCACTCGACCTGCTCGGGCTGCTTGACCTTCACGAGACGCAGGTGCGCGCGCTTCCAGTGGCGCGGGCGGGTGAGCGGGCGGTCGACACCCGGCGAGGTGACCTCGAGGGTGTACGGCCCGTTGATCAGGTGGTCGTGCGCGTCGAGCGCGGCGGAGACCACCCGGCTCGCCTCGGCGACCTCGTCGAGCCCGATGCCGTCCTCGCCGTCCACCACGACCTTGACCAGACGGCGGCGCCCAGCCTGATTCACGTCGAGTGCGTCGAGGTCGAAGCCGATCGCTTCGAGTGCTTCTCGCACAACGGGTGCTAGCTGCGCGGCAAGCTCTCCGCGCGGCGGGCTGGACACGTGGTGTCTCCTTGTCGTTCGAACGCATGAAAACCCCGGCCGACGGTGTTTCGGCGGCCGTGGACGCCCAGACTATCTCCTTTGCCCGGCTCCCACCGCGCCGCAGGGCTGCTGGCAAGATGGGTTCGCGTGATCTCCGAATCGGTCAGCCGCCGCCGCGTGCTGCTCGCGGTGGCCGCGGCACCGCTCGCCGTTGCGTGCACCACAGAACCTCCCCCGCCCCCGCCGCCGGACCCGTTGTCGGCGCTCGCGTCCCAGGCGCGGGCGGACGCCGCGCTGGCCCAGACGCTGACGGGCGTGGCGGCGGCCGCGGAGATCGCCAAGGCCCGCGACGCGCACGCCCGGCTGCTGCAGGCCGAGGTCGACCGCGAACGCCCGCCGCTGTCCTCGACGGCGCCGCCCGCGCCCACCGCGCCGCCCACGCCGCCGGACCCGCTGGCGGCACTGCGGACCGCTCTCGACTCCGCCGTGCGCGACGCGTCGGCGATCGTGCCCAAGCTGCCCACCTACCGCGCCGGCCTCGTCGGTTCGGTGGCCGCGGGCTGCGCTTCGCTGCGGGAGGTGCTCTCGTGAGCGACGTGGACGCCGTGCAGACCGCGCTCGGCACCGAGCACGCGGCGTTGTGGACCTACGAGCTGGTGTCGGCCTTCCTGGGCAACCAGGCCGCCGCCGTCGCGGAGGGCGCCAACGCGCACCGGGCGCGCCGGGACGCGACCGAGCGGTGGCTGCGGGACCGTCAGGCGACGCCGAACCCGCCCGCCGCCGCCTACCTCCCACCGGCTCCGGTCTCCGACGGCCCGTCCGCGCTCACCGCGCTCGTCGCCGTCGAGCAGGACACCTGTGCCGCGTGGCGCGGGGTGCTGGAGCGCACCGACGACGCGGCGCTGCGGACCTCGGCCCTGGAGGCCCTGACCACGGCCGCCGTGCGCGCGACGAGGTGGCGCAAGGCCGCCGGAACCACCCCGGCGTCGATCACGATGCCAGGCGTCGCCTCGGGCTGACGGCCACCCTTCCGCATCCCGAAAGCAACGCGGGGGCCCCGCGTTACCCCGGAGGGCACGCGGGGACCCCGCGTTTCCGTAGAGGGCACGCGGGGAGAGCGAAAGGTCCCCGCGTGCGCTAGCCGCCGAACGAGGACGCGAGCCGGATCGCGTCGGCGGAGACCTTCTTCATCTCCTTGTTGTGCGCCAGCGCGTCGGCGCTCTTGACCGGTGAGTCGGACTCGACGATCACGACCTGCTGGTCGCGCTGCTCGGACGCGTACCCGCCGTTGGCCAGCGTGGTCAGCGGCGGCACGCTGATGGCCTTGTCCAGGACGAGGTCCTTGACGTTGCCGGTGCCGTCCTTCTGGGTCAGCTCGCGCAACGCCTTGGCCTCCTCCGCCGTCCGCATCTTCACGACGGACACCGACGAGTACACGGTCCGGCCGTCGGGCAGCTTGGCCGTGTAGAAGGCTCTGGTGAGCTGCAGGCACGGGGTCGTCTTGAAGAACGTCGACGTCTGCCCGGAGGCGTGGGCCGCGCAGTCGCTGTCCTTCACCGGTTCCGGCAGCTGCGGCACGGTGGTGAACTCGAACTCGCCCGCGGTCTTCTGCGGTTGCGCGACCGGCTGGTCTACCGGATCCGACGGCTGCAACACCCACCACACGAATCCCGAGACCACCGCGACGCCGACGAGTGCCAGCGCCTTGCCCACCCAGGTCGACCGGCGCGAGGGCGGAGGCGGCTGGTGAGGCAGCTGGCCCTGGCGGTTGTCCATGATCGACTGGAGCTTCATCAGCTCGTCGGCCGGGTAGAGCGGCGCGGTGTCGGTCGGCCTCGGTGGGAAGCGAGGCAGGTTCTGGGTCACCTCTTCAGGTGACTGGCGTGGTTCCGACACAAGGACCCACGGTAACGGACGGCGCTCAGGTGAGCGCCTTGAGCACCCGATCGATGTCCTCGACCGTGTTGTAGAGGTGACCCGAAAACCGGGTTCTACCTGCGCGAACCGACGAGACGACACCGGGGACCGGTGGCACGTCCACCGAGACGATCGCGGAACCGTTGGGCGGGAGACCGAGCCCGGCCAGAAGGCGATCCGTCAGGTTCACGTTGTGCGCGCGCACGGCCTCGAGGTCCAGTGTGGCGACCCACGGCAGCGCCACCGCCGCACCGACGTGTGCGAACCACGTCGGCGAGAGGTCGAACCGCCGTGCCTCCGAATGGAGCACTAGCTCCGTGCCGTAGTTCTCCCCCGTGCTGTACCAGTTCGCCGCCAACGGCGAGAGGAAGTCCATCCGGTCCGGCCGCACCGCCATCCAGGCCGCACCGCGCGGTGCCATCAGCCACTTGTACGCGGCACCGACGACGAAGTCGGCCCACGACAGCGACAGCGGCAGCCACCCCGCGGCCTGCGACACGTCCATCAGCACCGGTTTGCCCGACGCCCGCAAGGCTTCGAGGTCCGCGATCGCACCGTCCGCGGACTGCACCACGCTCACCGCGACGAGATCGCATTCGTCCACTGTGGACACCATCCGGTGCCCGGCCGCGACGAACGGCAGCGAGACGCTCGTGAACTCGCCCTCGGGCACGCAGATCCTCGACCCGGCCGGCAACGCCTGGGCGACCAGCGACACGAACTGCGAGACCGTCGCACCGCATGCGACCGACGACGCCGTCACTCCGACGATCCGGCCCCATGCCGCCCGTGAGGTCTCGACGACCTCGTTGAAGCTCGACGACGTGTCCTGCCCGCGCCGCCACCGTTCGTGGGCCGCCGCGACCGCGTCCGCGACGTGCCGCGGTGGTACGCCGATGGACGCCGTGTTCAGGTAGCCCGGCTCGACGTCGAAGACCGCCCCGAAGGCCTCACGCATGCGCGAGCTGCTTGCCGCGTTTGCGCCGCGCGTAGACCTGCTTGCGCACCCGGGCGATCACGTTCCCGTCCTGCCCGACGACGTCCGTGTCGAACCAGATCAACGCCTTCTCCCCCGAACGCGTCTGCTCCAGCACCTGCTCGACGTGGGAGTCGGTCAGCCGGAACTCCGCGTGCACCGTGCCGCGGCCGGGTGCGACGAACTCGATCTCGCCCGCCTGGTCCCACACCACGTGCTCACCGCCGAGCTGGTGGAACAGCAGCAGGACCCAGAACGGGTCGGTCATCGCGAACAGCGAGCCGCCGAAGTGGGTGCCGAAGAAGTTGCGGTTCCACGGGCGCAGGCGCATGCGCACTCGCGCGTACCGGTAGTCCGGCGACATCTCTTCCACGCGGATCCCGGCGAACAGGAACGGCGGCCACAGGTTCATCCCGAAGCGCAGGCGGCTGGCCTTCATAAAAAACAGTGTTACACAACGTTCGCCAGACCGTCCGCAACTTCCTCCGGCGACGGCATGTGACGTATCTCCTCAGCCAGCTGGCCTGCGGCTTCGCCGCACGCTCCGTCCACTAGCAACAGTCGTGCGCTCTCCGCGATCGCCTCGGCACTCACCGCGTCCGGACGCACGCCCGCCCCGGCCGCGACGAGCGCCTCCGCGTTGCCGAACTGGTCCGCTCCCTGCGGAAGCACGACCTGCGGGACACCCGACGCCAGCGCGGCGAGCATCGTGCCGCTGCCACCGTGGTGCACGACGACGTCCGCCTGCTTGATCACCTCGGCCTGCGGCAGCCACCTGCCGGGCGTGGCGACCACCACCTGGGCGTCGAGCCGTTGCAGCCCGGCGACGGCGGTCGCGAGCAGGTCCTCGTTGCCGAACACGGTGCCGAACGTGACGTAGATCAGCTTCTCGTGCGTGCGCGGCGGCACCTCGCCCGGCGTCGCGTGCGGCACCGGCCGGAGCAGGATCCGCTCGGCCGTGAAGTCCTTGCTCTGCAACGAAGGCGGGCAGATGTCGAGGTGCCTGCCACCCTCCGGCCGGGCGAGCCCGATGCCTTCGTCGAACATCCGCCCGAACCCGTGCCACAGCACCGGAAACGCGCGGCGGCGGGCCTCGGAGAACACCTCCGGCACGGACCACCCGCTGATCACCAGGTCGGGCAGGACGCGTTCCAGCTCGGGCGCGATGTCCTCCGCGTAGATGTCACCGAACACCAGACCCGGCCGGAACGGCCGCAGGCCCAGTCTGGTCAGCTCGGGGTGCATCTCGTCGCCGACCGCGAAGTGGACCTCGTGCCCGGCATCGCGCAGTGCGAGCGCCAACGGGATCAACGGATAGGTGTGCCCAACGGTCGCCATGCTGGCGAAAAGCACGCGCATGCCATGACGATACTGAGGCCTCATGGGAACCAACCGCGAGAAGATGATCAAGGGTGAGCCCTACCTGTCGATGGACCCGGAGCTGGACGCGGACCGGCGGCGCGCCTGGCGGGAGATGGCTCGGTTCAACGCGCACGACCCGGAAGACCTCGACGGCCAGTACGCCATCCTCAAAGGATTTCTCGCGGAGATCGGCACGAACACGACGCTGCTGCCGCGCCTGCAGATCGAGTACGGCTACAACACGCGCATCGGCTCGAACAGCTTCATGAACTACGACGGCATCATCCTCGACTGCGGTCCGGTGACCATCGGCGACAACGTGATGATGGGGCCGCGCGTGCAGCTGCTGACGGCGTTGCACCCGATCGAGGACCACGAGGCGCGGATCGCCGGCTGGGAGACCACCGCACCGATCGTCATCGGCGACGAGGTGTGGTTCGGCGGCGGCGTCATCGTGTGCCCCGGCGTGACCATCGGCAACAACACGGTGGTCGGCGCGGGCAGCGTCGTGACGCGCGATTTGCCTGATCACGTGCTCGCGGTCGGCAACCCGGCACGGGTCGTTCGTAAGATCTGAGGTCATGCGCAGCGAGGAGATCCAGGTCCGCACCGGTTCCGATGAGGTCGTGCGGGACCTCACGCGCGAGTGCGAGCGGTTCCTCCACAGCGAGAACGGCGACGGCCTGCTGCACGTGTGGGTGCCGCACGCGACCGCCGGTGTCGCCATCATCGAGACGGGCGCGGGCAGCGACGACGACCTGCTGACCGCGTTGGAGCGCATCCTGCCCCGCGACGTGAAGTGGCGGCACCGGCACGGCACCCCCGGTCACGGTCGTGACCACGTGATGCCCGCGCTGGTGCCGCCGTACGCGACGATTCCGGTGTTAGGCGGTGTGCTGGCGCTCGGGACGTGGCAGTCCGTCTGCCTCGTGGACACCAACGTCGACAACCCCGTCCGCACGGTCCGGCTGAGCTTCCTTGCCGGCTAGCAGCAGCACGAGCCCCGCGAGCGCGATCCCGCCGAACACCCACCACTCGGCGCCGATGGATCCGCCGTACATGAGGCTGCGCAGGCCTTCCGCCGAGAACCGGAACGGCGTCCACGACCACAGCACCGCCTTGTACGCGGGGTTGAGGAGCTCCGGCACCTGACCGGCCACCGCGGGCGCCATCAGGTAGAGGATGCCGAGGACGCCCATCGCGCGGATGCCGAGTTGCTTGAACAACCCGGCCTGCAGCAACGCGAACGACACGGCGACCGCGAGCAGGAAGCTCAGCGTCTTCGCGCTGACCGTGACGCCCCACCAGGCCAGCAACCCGGTCACGGAACCGACGACCAGCACGGCCGTGGTGACCGCCGACAGCAGCCGCAGCCGACGGCCCTTCAGCACCACGAACAGCAGTCCGGAGATCATCCCGCCGACCCACAGCAGCGCGGACGCGGCGAGCGGCGCCGTGCGTTCGGCCGCGGAGACGACCTGGCCCTCGACCCCGACGGGCAGCCCGGCACCCTGCGCCACGCCGGTCAGCACCTGCTGCGCGACCTGGGTGCCCGACGGGTTGACCGCCGGGTTGAGCCGGATCGTCGCCTTGCCGGGTGAGATCTCCAGGACCCCGTAGACCTCCTTGTCCGCCAACAGGGTCCGGGCTTCGTCGGCTCCGACCACCTTGAGGTCGACCTCGGGCGAGTCGGCGGCTTTCACCCGTTCGGCGATCGGGGGCGGTGCCACCACGGCGAGCGGGACGTCGTGCGGGTGCACGGTGGCCTGCACGCCGAAAGTCAGCAGTCCCAGCAGAAACGCCACCACCGCACCTGCGACGGCGGCGACCAGCGCGGTGCGCATCACGAGCCTCCAAGTTCATCAAACGTTGAATTTAGCGGGCACGCTACGCTTCGCTCCGCATTGAAGTCAACGCTTGATGAATTAACTCCTGTCAGACCCACCAGGTACCGTTCACCGCGTGACTTACCCAGGTGGCGGCGGACAGGGCGGCTGGAACGACCAGCAGCAGGGCTGGGGCCAGCAGCAGGGTGACTACTCGAGCGGTGGCTACCAGGTCGGCGGCTATCCGCAGACGGGCGGTTTCCCCCAGCAGGGGTACGGCCAGTACGGCGGTCTCGGCGTCTACGGCGGGTTCGACAGCGAGCCGCCGAAGAGGAGGAAGACGCTCTGGCTGGTCATCAGCACCGTCGTGCTGGTGCTGCTCGTCGGCGGCGGCGTCACCTGGTTCGTGCTGTCACGCAACACGAACGACCAGAACGCCCAGCCCACCCCGTCCACGCCGACCAGCACCTCCGCGCAACCCACCACCGGCGCGTGCAAGAACGAAGGCGTGCAGTGCGTCCAGACGTCCCTCGGGTACAACTACGAGGTCCCGAAGAACTGGGACCTCGTGCCCGAGGCGAAGATCCCGATCGAGAAGTACCCCGGCATCGCACTGACCGGCGTCAGCACGTACGGCGACTACGAGTGCGAGGGCAAGTCGTTCACCAAGGGCACCAACGGCGGCACGTTGCTGCCCAAGGGCGACATGAACCAGACCGCCTCCGACTTCGCCAAGGCCGTGGGCACCCAGTTCTACTCGTCGGGCGGCGAACCGCAGGTGACGCTGGCGCAGCCCAAGCCGGTGAAGATCCAGCACACCCAGAAGGACGGCCAGAAGGTCGTCGTCGAGGGCGTGCAGGTCGACGCCACGGTCACCCAGTCGGCCAGCAAGTGCCTGGCGAGCAAGGGCGTCGTCAAGGTCCTCGTGCTCAACGGCAGCAGCAAGCTGCACGTGCTGGTCGTGAACGGCGATCTGGAGGGCGGCGGAGGCGGCACGGACAAGCCGCTGCCGAAGGAGTCCGACCTGCAGAAGATGATCGACTCGCTGGTGCCGACCACGTAGTGCTGCGGGCCGGCTCCGCGAGGCTCGGCACCGGCTTCTCCGGGCACAATCGCCGACGTGAACGAGAGCACCTGGTCGGCTGTCGAGTCCGTCCGCAGCTACGTCGTGGCCCTTCACGAGGTCAGGAGTCGGCTGTTCGCTGATCTCCCTGGTATGACCGGCGTGCAGGACATCATGTTCGCGGTGCGCTCGCAACGGACGATGGCCCGCGAGGGCCGGACGGCCAGCGGCATCGAGTACTCGGTTCACGGCGCGGGATGCCGTATGACCGACCAGTACGGCCGTGAGGTGGACGTCGACCTGGTTCCCGACCCTGACAGGGCCGTCGAGGTGGAAGCCTTCGACGTCTGGCGAATCAAGTCCTTCCTCTCCGGCAACGGACATCACCCCCTGACGGACGAGGAGCTCAACGCCGCGTGCGAGCAGCTCGCTGCCTGCGGCGAGCTGCGGGTGGTCGAACCCGGTCGATGGTTCGCGCTGCCGCCGGCCAACTGACGGTTCCGGCATTTCAAATCACTCTGTGCCGGACACCGCCGTCAGCGCGTGGCGCCGTTCGACGGGACGGCGCCGTTCGACGGGACGGCGGCGGGCAGCGGGTGCTCGGCGGTGATCTTCTCCAGCACGGCCAGCGCCTTGCTCTCCCACAGCGCCAACCGCAACTCCTGGAACGTCATCATCGCCTGCTCGACGATGGCGATCGCGTGGAACGTCTCGCCCCGCTGCGACACGAGCTGCGCGAGGTCGAGCCGGATCCGCGCCGCGCCGACGCGGTCGAGGTTCTCCTCGCACAGCCGGATCGCGCGCCGCAGCAGCCGTCCCGCCTCGGCGAACATCCGCATGCGGCCGTGGATGAGCCCGAGCGAGTGCAGGGCGTAGCTCTCGCCGACGGTGTCGCCGGAGCGCTGCACCATGCCCAGCACCGACGTGATGAGCTGCTGCGCCTGCTCGTAGCGGCCCTGCACCAGCATCGCGCCGCCGAGCCGGTACAGCACCTGGGCTTCGACGCGCGGGCTGGAGATCTCCCGGCACATGCCGAGGGCGCCGCGCAGCTGGCCCACCGCGAGCTCGTGTTCGCCCCGGTCCAGTGACAGCTGGGCGAGCTGGGACACCACGTAGGCCTGGCCGACTACGTCGCCGACGCGTTTGAAGCCGGCCAGCGACTGTTCGAAGATCCGGGCCGCGAGCTCCGGGCGGCCCTCGTTGTACTCCAGCAGCCCCAGGTTGCGGCGCACCAGGGCGAGCCCGTGGGTGTCGTCGAGCTCGGTGAAGATCTCCAGCGCCGGTTCCAGGGCCGTTCTGGACGCCTCCATGCGGCGCTGGCTGTGGTGCAGGGAGCCGAGTGAGCACAGCAGGGCCGCGGTGCCGCGTTTGTTGCCCGCCTTGCGCACCGCGTCCAGGGCGCGTTCGTGGGTCTGCTGCCAGTCGTCGAGGTAGCTGCGGGTCTCGAACAACGTCACGAGCGTCATCGCGAGGTCCCAGCACAGCTCGTCCAGGCCCGCGTCGGCCGCCTGCAGGACGGCCGCGCAGATGTTCGGGCGCTCGCTTTCCAGCCACCCCAACGGGTCCTGCAGCACCTGGTCGAGGTACGAGGAGTGCGGCTGCCACCGTCGGCCGTTGCCGTGCAGGACGGTGAAGTCGCCGCCGTACAGCCGTTGGTGGGCCTGCTCGGCCATCGCGAGCCAGCCGCCGGCGACGCGTTCCACGGCGGCGTACTGGGTGGCCGGGGACTCGTGCGCGGCGAGCTGTTCCTTGGCGAACAAGCGGATCAGGTCGTGGAAGCGGTAGCGGGGCAGGCCCGTCACGTCGCTGCCGACCACGTCGAGCAGCTGCGCGTCGACGAGGCGTTCCAGGAGGTCGAAGCCGCGGTTGCGGTCGTCGTCGGTGAGCGCGGACGCCGTCCAGACCGGCAGGCTTTCCGCTTCCAGCAACGACATCAACCGCATGACCCGGCACGTGTCGGGTTCCAGGCCGTCGTAGGTCAGCGAGAGGCTGGCGCGCACGACCATGTCGCCGTGCACCAACTCGTCGAGGCGATGACGTTCGTCGGCGAGACGTCCGACCATCGAGGCCAACGTCCAGTGCGGGCGGGCGGCCAGACGGGCGCCGATGATGCGCAACGCCAGGGGCAGACCTCCGACGACATCCACCAACGCCGATGCCGCAACGGGTTCGCTCTCCAGGCGTTGCGTGCCGATGATGCGGCCCAGCAGTTCGAGGGCGTCGTCGGAGTCCATGAAGTCGACGTCGACCAAATGAGATCCGGCGAGACCGGTCAACCGGGTCCTGCTCGTGACGATCACACCGCACGTCGGCGAGCCCGGAAGCAGCTGGTGCACCTGCGACTCGCTGGCCGCGTCGTCGAGAACGACCAGCACACGGCGGTTGGCGAGCATGCTGCGGTACATGTCCGCGCGCTCGTCCACGCCATCGGGCAGTGTGGAACCCACAGCGCCCAAAGCGGACAGAAACCGGCCGAGAATCTCGGCGGGAGTGGCGGGCTGCGCCTGGGTGCCGCGCAGGTCGCAGTAGAGCTGGCCGTCCGGATAGGTCTCGGCCGCCACGCGGTGGGCCACGTGGATCGCGAGAGCGCTCTTACCGATGCCCGCCTTGCCCGAGATGTTGACCACGGGCATGGTCAGGTGGTCGCCGGACAGCACGGCCTCGGCACGGGCCACCACGTCCTGGCGCCCGATGAAGTCCGCGATGGTGGCCGGAAGCTGGTGCGGTGACACGACGTTCTGGACGGTGACCGGGACCGACTTCTCCTGGTCGAGGCGCAGCACCTCGTCGTCGGTCAGGATCGCGGTCTCGAGCTTGCGCAGCTGGTCGCTCGGTTCGAGGCCGAGGTGCTCGATGAAGAGGTCGCGGCCCGTGCGATAGACGTCCAAAGCCTCGGACTGACGGCCGGAGCGGTAGAGCGCGAGCATCAGCTGACCGCGCGGCCGTTCCCGCAACGGGTGTTCGGTCACCATGCTCTGCAATTCACCGATGAGAGCGTGGTGCCTGCCGAGCAACAACTCGATGTCGACGCAGTTCTCCAGCACCGACAGGCGTTTCTCGTCCAGACGCACCGCTTTGTTCTGCAACGTGGCCGCGGCGCCGCCGAGTGCGGGACCGCGCCACAACGCCAGTGCCTGCCGCAGCATCGCGGAGGCCTCTTCCATGCGTCCCTGACGGACGGCGGCGTCGGAGTCGGCCACGCGGCGTTCGAAGAGGAAGGTGTCGATCCTGTCGGCGGCGACGCGCAACAGGTAGCCGGGCTGGCGGGTCTCGATCTGGGCGTCGACGCCGACCCTCGCGAACTCCCGCCGGAGCGCGGACACGCAGATCTGGATCTGCGCCCGTGCGGTCGACGGCGGGGTGTGCTCCCAGACGAGGTCGATCAGCTGGTCCATGCTGACCACGCGGTTGGCTTCCAGCAGCAGAGCGCCCAGGATCGTCTGCTGACGTCCTGGCGGTACCTGAACCTGCTCCTCGGCTCCGATGACCTCGATCGGGCCGAGCAGCTTGAAAATCAGCTTCTCATCAGGGGCGGAGCTCATGTCGGACGACCCCTCGCGCCTTTATCTCTCGCAAAGCCCAACACCTCACGCTCCGGACGATTTCCGCTACGGATTTCCCGTGACGGAATTGCATTTACGGATGGGCGTACTCGCGTTCGTGCAATCCGGCCGAAGACGCGGAAAAAGGCACTCCCAGGCGTCACCTCAAGATCGGCTTACAATATGAAAATTTTTCACTTCCCGCTGCTGACCTCCCGTTCATAGAGACTGCAGGGCGGTCACTCAGATGGGTGATGATCTCCAAAGTTAGCTCCGGCAGGTAAAACTGTCAAGATCCTTCTTGTGTATCGGCGCACGATCCACCATAATGCGCCCGATCTCAATAGGCATCTCATTTGGAGATGCTCAGATCAGGAACAACAGGGCAGATCAAGCAGTACGTGTGCCTGAGAATTCACAGGTGGTCGGTGGCGGCGTCACGACGATCGTACGTCATGCCGCCAAGCAGCCTGAACGTCTCATCGGCGCTACTCCGAGCGGCACAAGCCGTTCGTTCGGATCGCTAACCGCACCCAACCATTGCGGTACACCGCACCCAATTTCAGGGACAAGCCACCACCCTGCGTAGTAACGGCTGTTCGTTGACTGGCGGATCAACTGTTGAGGCGTCTCATTTGGCCAGTTCAAGGCCGCCATCACGGCCGATTGATACGCGGTGGGTGCGCGATAGAGCGGCGATGGGCGGCGCTCCTAACTTCGCTCTCAGACGCCGCTCGAACGCGGCTGAAGCAGCACTCAAGCCAAGGACCGACCAAGCATGAGGAGGCCGACATGATCCGCAAGACGACCGCTGCCGCTCTGGTTCTCTCCGCCGTCCCCACGGCCCTGGCTCTCTCGCTGTTCTCCGGCACCGCGCAGGCCGACACCCCGTGGGGCAAGAGCGCCGCGGACGACACCCCGTGGAGCAAGGTCATCGCCGCTGATGACACCCCGTGGGGCAAGAGCGTCGCGAACGACACCCCGTGGGGTCGCGCCACAGACACGCCGTGGGGCCACTCCATCGCGCTCCCGGCGGTCCCGAACCACAACGACACCCCGTGGGACGACGACACCCCCTGGGGCTGATCTCTCCCCCTCCGACCGGATCACCGTCTAGATGGAGGCCAGAACCATGCGTTTTCACCTGCTGGGCTCACTGGAAGTCCTCGACGACGACCTGCCCGTGCCACTCGGCGGGGTCAAGCAGCGCGCGGCTCTGGGTTTCCTCCTGCTGCACGCCAACCGCGTGGTGGCGACCAGCAAGCTGCTCCAGGCGCTGTGGCCGCGGGACGTGCCGCCCACAGCGCGCAAGATGCTCCAGAACGCGGTCTCCGGGCTGCGTGGCGTTCTCACTCCCCACGGCAGCAGCTCTGAGGGGTCTGCGCTGCTGCTGACCCACGCGCCGGGATACCTCCTGCGCGTGGACCCCGACTCACTCGACCTGTCGCAATTCCAGCAGCTCACCGAACAGGGCCGAGGTGAACTGTCCGCCGGCAACTTCTCCGCCGCCGCGAAGGTGCTCCGCAAGGCACTGGGCCTGTGGCGCGGACCGGTGCTCGCGGATCTCGCGGAGACCGGCATCAACTGGCCTGAGCTGACCGCCATCAAGGACTGGCGGCTGGCCACGCAGGAGGACTGCTTCGAGGCAGAGCTCGCCTGCGGACGGCACTACGAGATCATCGGCGAGCTGGAGTCGTTGATCGAGGCCGAGCCGTATCGCGAACGGCTGGGTGGACAGCTGATGCTGGCGCTTTACCGGTGTGGCCGGCAGGTCGACGCCTTGAGCGTCTACCGCCGCACGAGGGCGGCGCTGGTGGAGGAGCTCGGTCTCGAACCGGGCCGTGAGCTGCAGGAACTGGAGCGCGCGATCCTCGACCACGCCCCCGCGCTGGACCTCCCGCCGTCGGTGCAGCGCAGGCACCTGCTCGCCGTCGGCCACTCCTCTCCCGTTCCACCCGTCCCCGCTCCGGCTCCCGCGGTGGTCACGCAGCCCTCCCCCGCGGTGGAACCGGCCGATGTGGACGTGACGACCGTGGAGCGCAAGCTCGTCAGTGCCGTGATGGTGTCCGCTCAGCTCGGTCTCGCGGCCGGCGACGGCGACCCCGAAGACGTCGACGCGGTGCACCAGGAAGTCGCCGCCGTGGTTTCCTCCGAGGTTTCCCGGTTGGGCGGTGTCGTCGGCGGCAACGTCGGCTCCGTGTTCCTCGCACTGTTCGGTGTGCCTCGCACGTCGGAGGATGATGCCGATCGCGCCGTGCGTTCGGCGTTGGCCATCCGTGACCGTCTGGCCGCGGTCGCGGACGTGCAGATCGGTGTGGCCACGGGCGAGGCCCTGGTGCGGCTACCCGCGTCCGGCACGCCTTCCGCGTCCGGCGTGCTGCTCGACCGGTGCCGCCAGCTGATGGCGCTCGCCCCGCTGGGCGCCGTCCGCGCCTGCACCGCGACCCGTGCCGGAAGCTCCTCCGTGACGTGGGCCGACGATCCCGTCCCGACCGGTGGCTGGCAGGCGGTCTCGTGCGTGTCCCCGCGCGGCGCGACCCGCCGGGCCCAGGCGCCGGTGCCGTTCGTCGAGCGCGAACGCGAGCTCCTTGTGCTGCAAGGACTTCTCGACGAGGTCCGCACCCGCCGCCGCCCGCACTTCGTGACCGTGCTCGGCGAGGCCGGTGTGGGCAAGACCCGGCTCGTCAACGAGCTCACTTCTTCGTGCGCCACTGCATTGCGTGGCACCGCAACGGCTTTCGGAGACGACTACGGCTACGGGCCGTTGTCCGACGTCGTGCGCGGGTTCGCCTCCCCGGAGACGCTGCACGCCGCGGTCTCCTCGTTGGTCGGCGCCGGCGAGCTCGCGGACCGCCTCGCGGCGAGCCTGGTCGGCCTCGCGGGGCCGAGCCCGGACGTCACGGCGGACTTCGCGGCGTGGCGCCGGTTCCTGGAGGAGATCGCCGAGTCCGAGCCGCTGGTCGTCTTCCTGGAGGACCTGCACTGGGCGAACGACGTGGTGCTCGACTTCGTGGAGGAGCTGAGCGAGCACGCGGCTTCGGTGCCGCTGCTGGTGGTCGTCACGGCCCGTCCGGAACTGCTGCAGCGCCGCCCCTCGTGGTTCGGCGGCAAGCGCAACGCGACCACGATCAGCCTGGAACCGTTGTCCCACAACGGGACCCGGAGCCTGCTGAACTCGTTGCTGGAGGCCGGTGAGCTCTCCGGCGAGCTGTGGCAGGCCCTGGTGTCGTGCGTCGGCGGCAACCCGTTGTTCGCCGTCGAGTACGCCCGGATGGTGTCCGATCCGCGCAACCCGTGCCTGCACAACGAAGGCGGGCTGCCGATGCCGTCGTCCGTGCGCGGAGTGCTCGCGGCTCAGCTCGACTCGCTGCCGTTCGAGGTGAAGGCCGTGCTGCAGGACGCCGCCGTCGTGGGTGATCTGGTCTCTCCCGGCGCGGTCGCCGCCACCGGCCTGCGCGACCCCGGCGAGGTCGCCAAGGCGCTGGAGTTGCTGGAGCAGCGGGACTTCCTGCGCCGTCAGGGCCGCAACAGCGAGACCGGCGAGATCGAGTACGGGTTCCGGCACCTGCTGGTGCGCGACGTCGTGGCCGACCAACTGCCTCGCACGGTGCGTGCGGCGAAACAGGAACGTGCGCTCGCGTGGTTCGAGGAACCGGCCCTGGACCTCACCGACCGCCGGGCAGGCTGAACGATGAACGGCGCATTTGTCCACGTGAGGTGGACAAATGCGCCGTTCATCGTCAACTGGGTCAGTGCTGCGGAGCCCTGCGCGGACGGCCGGTGCGCTCCGTGCGGCCGAAACCGCGGCCACCCTCGGAACGCTCCGAGCGACGCGGTCCGCCGCGGAACTCGCCGCCCTCCGAACGACGGCCGGAGCCACCGCGGTACTCGCCGCGGCCACCGGCGGCCGGAGCGCCGAAACGACGTCCGCCACCGCCACTGCGACGGGCCGGCTTCTCACGCTCGACGACCGGCTCACCGCTCGGGGTGCGGGCACCCGTGATGCGGATCAGGTCCTCGTCGCCGGGGCGCACCTTCGTGCTCTCCGGACGGATGCCCGCGCGAGCGGCCATGCCCTGGACGGCGCGGCGCTGGTCGTGCGTGACCAGCGTGACGACCGTGCCGGACTGGCCGGCACGAGCCGTGCGGCCGGCGCGGTGCAGGTAGTCCTTCGGGTCGGCCGGCGGGTCGACGTGCACGACGAGCGAGACGTCGTCGACGTGGATGCCGCGGGCCGCCACGTCCGTCGCGATCAGAACCGGCGTGGTGCCCTCGCGGAACTCGCCGAGCACGCGGGTGCGGGCGCTCTGCGCCTTGCCGCCGTGCAGGGCTCCCGCGTGGACGCCGACGGAGCGGAGCTTCTTGGCCAGGCGGTCGACGTGGTGCTTGGTGCGCACGAACATGATCGTGCGGCCCTCGCGCGCGGCCACCTCGGTCACCACGTTCTGCTTGTCCTCAGCGGACACGAACAGCAGGTGGTGCTCCATCGTCGTGACACTCGCGGTGGGCGGGGCCACCGAGTGCGTCACCGGGTCGTGCAGGTACTGGCGGACCAGCTTGTCGACGTCGCCGTCGAGCGTCGCGGAGAACAGCAGGCGCTGGCCGTCCTGCGGGGTCAGGTCGAGGATCGCCCGGACCTGGGGCATGAAGCCCATGTCGGCCATCTGGTCGGCCTCGTCCAGCGCGGTGATCTCGACCTGGGACAGGTCGCAGGTCTCCTGGCGGACGTGGTCGGACAGGCGCCCCGGCGTGGCGATCAGCAGGTCGACGCCGCGGCGCAGGTGGTCGATCTGCCGCGGAAACGACGTGCCGCCGACGACGACGCGGCACCACAGGCCCAGTGCGCGGGCGTGCGGCATGAGCGCCGTCTCGACCTGCATCGCGAGCTCGCGGGTCGGGACGAGGATGAGGCCACGCGGCTTGTGCGGCGTGGAACGGCCGCCCGCGAGGCGGGTCAGCATCGCGAGACCGAACGCCAGCGTCTTGCCGGAACCGGTCTGGCCGCGGCCGAGGATGTCACGGCCCGACATGGAGTCGGGCAGGGTGGCCGCCTGGATGGGGAACGGCTCGGTGATCTCGTTGGCGGCGAGCGAACGGATCAGCGCGTCGGAAAGGCCGATTTCGGCGAACGAGGGCAGCGGGCCTTCCGGCAGCGTGCTCTCGAAGTGCTCGGCGACGACCGGTTCCTCGACCCGCTGCTGCGGACGCGAGGAGTTGCCCTGGCGACCCGAGCGGCGCCGCGGTGACCTGCGGCTGTGTGCGCGCTCGGAACGACCTTCGGACATTGATGGCAAAACAAACCTCCGAGACATGGCACGTCTCAAGGCTGCCCCGCGCTTACCGCGGTGCCAGTTCACAAGGACGAGCCCGGCGTGGTGGTCACGCCTGAATGAGTGGGTGGACGCACCGGTCAACGGCGGTCAGGCCTTCATCGGTGCACAGCACAGTCTAGCTGATCATTGGTGGTGCGTTGCGCGCCCGGCAGTGTCGTTGGACACTGCCGGGCGCGCAACCTCGGTCACGCCATACCCGCCACGTCCAGCAGCGTTGCCACCAGCGCGGACGGGTCGGCGATCTCCGGCGGGAGGCCGCGCGAGGCGAACCACCCGCTGATGTTGCGGACGTCGCGGTCGAGGAACTCCACGCCGCGGGGGTTCGCGACGAGGTCGACCACCTGCGGCAGGTCGATCATGACCAGCCTGCCGTCGTGGACCATCAGGTTGAACGCGGACAGGTCGCCGTGCGTGACGCCCGCCTCCGCGAGCGTCGTCAACGTGGCGACCAGCTGACGCCACAGGTCGAGCAGCTCGTCCTCATCAGGACGCGTCTGCGCGAGCCGCGGTGCCGCGTTGCCCTCGTCGTCCCCGATGAACTCCAGCAGCAGCTCAGTGCCGCTGCGTTGCACCGGGTACGGCACGGGCGCGCCGATCTGCCACAGCCTGGCGAGCGCGGCGAACTCCGCGACCGCCCACTGCTCCGCGATCAGGTTGCGCCCGAACGCCGTGCGGTTCTGGACGGCCCGCATCTCGCGGGACTTCCTCATCCGCCGGCCTTCCAGGTACCCCGCGTCGCGGTGGAACATCCGGTGGTCGTTGCTGCGGTAGCGCTTGGCGGCGAGCAGGCACGCCTTCTCGCCCAGCGCGCGTTCCAGCAGGAAGACGTCCGCCTCCTTGCCGGTCTTCACGACGCCCAGCTCGCGGTCGACCGCGGCCAGCTCGGTGACGACCCAGCTCGGGCGCGGCTTCGGTCCCTGCTCGGCGTCGCCCCAGGTGGACCAGCGGTCGCCGTCCGCCGGGGTGTCCGCCGTGCTGAGCTGGTCCTCGCGCAGTCGTGCGACTCGCAGCTTCTCGGCTTCTGTCATGCGGCCGCGGCGCGTCGGCTCCGCGTCTTCGGCCGTGCGCTTACCGCGCTTTCCCTTGCGCCGCATGGTGTCGGCGTCGTCGAAAGAGGATTCGAAACGTTCGTACAGATCGTGCTCGCGCACGGTGGGGTCTCCCAGAAGGTGAAGGTGACCGCCCCACAGGCGCTCTGCGATCAAACGACGCTGATCAGGCGCGAAGGGCGGAGGGACGGGTCTCGCGGACACGTCCGAAGACAGGCTCTGACATGTCACACCTCCTCGTTCCTCACGCCGCACTTCGGCTGCGGTGAAGCTTGCCGGGTCGCTCTCCCGGCGCGCAACCGAATTAATCCGTGATCAGGTCAGCGGTCTTCTCGCCGGTCGGCAGCATCTTGAGCCCGGCCTTCTGCGCGACCTCGACCAGGCCTTTCAGGTCGCTCGGCTCGGCGCTGGTGGTGACGATGGCGCGGGCGAGCAGACCCTTGTGCGCCTTGTTGAAGTGGCTGACGACCTTGCCCTCGCTCGTGACCACCCGGACGACGACGGCGTGCGGGATCCGCGCGAGGCTCGAGTACGCGCCGGACCTCAGGTCGACGACGAACTCGTCGGCTTCCTCGAGCACGGGCTCCAACGCCGGCTTCCACAGCGTGCGCAGGCTGCCGTGGGACGGCAGCGTGCTGCCGCCGGACAGCCGGTACGCGGGCACGGGATCGCCGCCGCGGACCACCCCGAACAGCGCCGACGCGACCGCGAGCCGCTGGTAGGCGCGTTGCTTCTCGGCCTTCTTGAGGCTCGGGAAGTCCAGGTTGTCGTAGAGGACGCCGGTGTAGCGCAGCAGCGCGGGCGTCGTCTCGGACGTCCGCAGCGCCGCGTTGCGCTCGACCTCGTCGAGCTGGCGTTCGGAGAGGTCGAGCGCCTTGAGGCTCGCCGGCACGTCGTTCGCCAGGTCCTCCAGCGCGGACACCAGCTTGTCGCGCACGGGGTTGAGCTCAGGGAACGACAGCGCGTCGAGGTCGAGCGGCGCGCCCTCGCCGCCGATCGCCTTGGTCTCCGACGGGGGAAGCAGCACCAGCACGAGGTGAAGGGTAGCGACCCGTCCGCTACGGGGCCTGCAGCGTCAGGTACGCGAGGCCGAGCGTGCCGCGCCAGCCGCGCAGGCGGTAGGTGCGCTGCGCGTCGGCCTTCGCCCGGATCTCGCCGGCGTGCTCGGAGCCGGGGTTGTCGCGCAACCAGCGTTCCCAGGCGAGGCCGTGCCCGTTCTCGAACACGTCCCACTCGTCGAGGCTCGCCTGCTCCACCGCGAGCAGCCGGTAGCCGTGCTCGTGCGCCAGGTCCACCAGGTCGGCGACCGTGCCGTACTGGTCGCGCGGGATCGGCATCGCGGCGAGCTGCTCGGCGGTCGGCTCGCGCTCCCAGAAACCCTCGCCCAGCAACAACTTCCCCTGCGGACTGAGTAGCTTCCGGACCGCGGCGAGCGCGTTCGCCGTGTGCCGCAACGGATCTCCGCCCCACGCCTGGGTGGCACCGTTGACGATCACGACGTCCGCAGGCTTCTCGGGTTGCCACTGCCGGACGTTCGCAACGTGCAAGCCGACCCGTGCCGCGAGGCCTCGCGACGAGGCGTTGGCCTGGGCACGCGCGATGGCCGTCGCGTCCAGATCGACACCGGTGCCGGTGGCGGTGGGCGCGGCTTCGAGCACGCGGAGCAGGAACTCCGCCCACCCGCACCCGACGTCCAGCACGTGCTTCCCGTCGAGCGGCTGCAACCCGCGGATCAACCGGGCGGCCCGTTCGTCGGACAGCGGTCCGTGAAACGTGAGGTCCTCGTGCAGCGGCGCTATCTCAGGTGTCGTCATCGCACGCAGGATGGCGTCGTTCGTCCCGTACGGGCAACGCGTTATTCAGTTGTAGGCTCCATCACCTCCCCGTAGCTTCGTTTTCGTGGAACTCGTGTGGCGCTCACTCACAACGGCGGACATCCCCGCCGTGACAGCGCTGCACACCACGGCCGAGGCCATCGACGACACCGGCGAACTGCTGTCCGAAGAGGACTTCACCGAGAAGTTCGCCGAGACCGACCTGCCCAGCGGATCGCTGGCCGTGTTCGCGGACGACGTGCTCGCCGCCTACGGCCTCGTCGCGCTGCGCGACAATCCCGTTGGCATACACCGCGTGCGGCTCGACGGCGCGGTGCACCCTTCGTACCGCCGCAACGGCATCGGACGACAGCTGTTGACCCGCCTCGTCGCGTTGGCACGAGAGCTGCACACCACACGCCACCCAGACCTGCCCCTGGTGGCGAGCACCATGGTCGAGAACCGCTCGGCCGGGCACGTCGCACTGGTCAAGTCGCTCGGGTTCAGCGCCGACCGCCACTTCTACGACCTGGAGGTGGCGCTGGGCGAGTCACTCGCCCAGGTCCCGACCCCGCGCGGCTACGAGATCGTGCCGTTCTCCGCGACTCGTGACGAAGAGGTCCGCCAGGTGTGCAACGCGGCGTTCGCCGCACACTGGGGTTCGGTCGACCGCAGCCCGCAGGAGTGGGCGGCGTCCTTCACCAACAGCAAGCGTTTCGTTCCGGAGACCTCCTTCCTGGCGTTGAAGGACGACGCCGTGGTCGGTTTCGTGCTCGCCCGGTACTACCCGGTCGTCGAGGAGATGACCGGCGTCCGCGAACTGTGGATCGGGGACGTCGGTACCCTCGCCGACCACCGCGGGCGCGGGGTGGCCTCGGCCTTGCTGAGCCGCACGCTGGCTCGGGCTGCGGCGCAGGGCTACCGGCGCGCCGGGCTGTCCGTGGACACGGCCAACCCGACCCGTGCGCTCGGCGTGTACGAGCGCGCCGGGTTCGGGGTGGCGCGGACCTGGATCGACTACGGGCTGCCGGTGGAGCTTCAGGGCTCCACGCCCGCGTTGCCCTGACCTTGGCCCGAGCCGCACGCTGGCTCACGCCAAGGCAGAGCCACCGGCACACCGGACCGCCCATGGACACGACCAACCCGACCCGCGCGCTCAGCGTGCACGAACGCGCCGAATCCGAGCCGGCACGAACCTGAAGCGGCCACGGGCACCGGCAGAGCCCTAAAGCTCCTCGCCCGCCTGGCCGACGCAGAACTCGTTGCCCTCCGGGTCGGCCAGCACCGACCAGACGAGGCCGGGAATGCTGTGCACGGCGACCTCGGTGGCGCCGAGCGCGACGAGTCTGGCCACCTCGGCCTTGCGGTCCGGCACGTGCGAGTCGAAGTGGACGCGGTTCTTGCCCGGTGTGGCGTCCGGAACCTGCTGGAGGCCCAGAGCCACGCCGTGCTCGGTGTTCGGCGCGAGGACGATGAACTCGCCGCCCCAGTCGTTCTGGATCGTCGTGTTCAGCGCGGCGGTCCAGAACTGGGCGAGCTTGCGCGGGTCGCCGGTGTCGATGGTGATCATGGCAATCGTCAGGGACATGGGGCGGACGCTACCCAGGGGGTCTGACAGTTTTGGTTTGTGCAGGTCAGATGCCCGGCGACGGGCACCTTCAACCCAACCAGTAGGCTGCTCCGACAGCCCGTGAACGAGGAGTACCCACCGTGATCACCAGGATGTCGTCGCTGTTCCTGCGCACGCTTCGCGAGGACCCGGCCGACGCCGAAGTGCCCAGCCACAAGCTGCTGGTGCGCGCCGGCTACGTCCGCCGCGTCGCGCCGGGCGGGTACTCCTGGCTGCCGCTGGGGTTGCGGGTGCTGCGCAACATCGAGGCCGTCATCCGCGAGGAGATGGACGCGTTCGGCGCGCAGGAGATCCAGTTCCCCGCCCTGCTGCCCAAGGAGCCCTACGAGGCGACCAACCGGTGGGAGGAGTACGGGCCCAACATCTTCCGGCTCAAGGACCGCAAGGGCGCCGACTACCTGCTCGGGCCCACCCACGAGGAGCTGTTCACGCTCACCGTGAAGGGCGAGTACAGCTCGTACAAGGACTACCCCGTCACGCTGTACCAGATCCAGACCAAGTACCGCGACGAGGCGCGTCCCCGTGCGGGCATCCTGCGCGGCCGCGAGTTCCTGATGAAGGACTCGTACTCGTTCGACCTGACCGACGAGGGCCTCAGCAAGTCGTACCAGGACCACCGCGACGCCTACATCCGCATCTTCGACCGGCTCGGCCTGGAGTACGTGGTCGTGTCGGCGACGTCCGGTGCGATGGGCGGCAGTGCGTCCGAGGAGTTCCTGGCCGTCGCCGAGACGGGTGAGGACACCTTCGTCCGCAGCACCGAGTCCGGTTACGCGGCGAACGTCGAGGCCGTCACGACGCCCGCGCCGCCCGCGCAGTCGATCGACGACAAGCCCGCCGCTCAGGTGCACCACACGCCGAACACGCCGACCATCGAGTCGCTGGTGGACTTCCTCAACGCCAACACCGACCGCAAGTTCACCGCGGCCGACACGTTGAAGAACGTCCTGGTGAAGCTCCGGCACCCCGGCAAGGACTGGGAGCTGCTGGCGGTGGCCGTGCCCGGCGACCGCGAGGTGGACTTCAAGCGGCTGGAGGCGGCGCTGGAGCCCGCCGAGGTCGCGATGGTCGAGGAGTCGGACTTCGCCAAGAACTCGTTCCTGGTCAAGGGTTACATCGGTCCGGGCGCCCTGCAGGCCAACGGTGTCCGCTACCTCGCCGACCCCCGCGTCGTCACGGGCACCGCGTGGGTGACGGGCGCCGACAAGGCCGACCACCACGTCGTCGACCTCGTGGTGGGCCGCGACTTCACGCCCGACGGCGTCATCGACGTCGCCGAGGTCCGCGAGGGCGACCCGTCGCCGGACGGCAAGGGCGTGCTGGTCGCCGCGCGCGGCATCGAGATCGGCCACATCTTCCAGCTGGGCCGCAAGTACGCCGACGCGTTCTCGCTCGACGCGCTCGGCCCGGACTCCAAGCCCGTCCGCATCACCATGGGCTCGTACGGCATCGGCGTCTCGCGGCTCGTCGCGGCGATCGCCGAGCAGTCGCACGACGAGCGCGGCCTGATCTGGCCCCGCAACGTCGCGCCCGCCGACGTCCACATCGTCATCGCGGGCAAGGACGACGCGCTCGTCGAGGCCGGCGAGGACTTCGCGAAGCAGCTGAGCGGCAAGGGCCTCAAGGTCCTGCTGGACGACCGCAAGGCGAGCCCCGGGGTCAAGTTCACGGACGCCGAGCTGGTGGGCATCCCGACGATCCTGGTGATCGGCCGCGGCCTCAAGGACGGCACCGTCGAGGTCAAGGACCGTCGTTCCGGTGACCGCGTCGAGGTCCCGGTCGCCGAGGCGGTCGACCACCTGGTCCGCGTCGTCAAGGGCTGACAGACCGAAAGGCCGCTTCCCCGCGGGAGATGGGGAAGCGGCCTTTTTCACGCCCTGGTCACTTCTTGGCCGCTGCCTTGAAGTCCCACTTGGCCACGTCACCGGAACACGACGCCGCGGTGACCTTGCCCGAGGCATCGCGGTAGCACTTGGTGTTGTACTGCATGTCCGAGATGGTCTTGTTCGGGTTGATGGACCACTGCTGAGCCGGGCCGCCGTCGCACTTCTTCAGCAGCACCTTGCCCGACGACAACGTGGTGCACAGCTGCGGCGAGCCCTGCTCCATGAACGCGCCGTGGAACTTGAACTGCTGCGCGGCGGAACCGTTGCAGGTGGCCGTGGTGAGCTGCGAGCCGGACGCGCCGCCCTGCAGGCACTTGCCGGTCGAGACGTTCTTGTACTCACCGTTGGTGGTCTTGGGCTTCGCACCGCCGTAGCACTCGCCCGTGGACGTGTTGAAGATCGGCGTCGGGTCGACGGTGAGGTTCGACGGCGGGTTGAGGACGGTCTCCTCCATCACGGGCTTGCCGTCGTCGTGGTAGTTCGTGAGGGCGTCTTCGCAGTCGATGGCGTTCATGGCGTTGCCGCCCTTGCCACCGATCCAGGCGTCGAAGTGCCACAGCTTCGGGCCGCCGTTGGGGCCGTTGCCGTTCCAGTCCTGCTCACACGAGGAACAGCCGTCCTCCATGATGAAGTACTTCTTCACGCGCGGGAAGTAGATCTTGGTGCCCGGCTTGGCTTCTTTGCTGGACGTCGCGAACGTGATCGGGTCGGACCAGGTCCCCTTGCCGCCTGCCGTGTCGTGGATCTTCGGGTAGGAGATGTCTCCGCCCGGCGGGGTGTTGTCGTACCAGCCGTAGAAGGTCCAGAAGACCTGTTGGGATGCGGCGCTCGCGGGTGATGAAGCGAACAAACCGGACATCATGAGCAGTATGCCTGCCGCCACAGACAGGGCGCGTTTCATGCGTGCCTCCGCAAGAACCGGTGGACTTAGGCGGCGTGCATGCAGAGTCCACCGGCCTGGCGGCTTTTGTAAAGAAACTTATCTAACTATTTGCAGGAGCAATGTTCGCGACCGGACCGACGACGATGATGGCCGGAGGACGGACTTCCCAGCGCTTCACGTCGGCCCCCAGGGAGTCCAGAGTGGACCGGAAAACGCGCTGGGACGCCGTGGCGCCCTCCTGGATCACAGCGACCGGCGTGGAACCGGGACGGCCTTCCATGAGAGCAGAAGCGAAGGCACCGGCTCGTTCGACGGCCATCATCAGCACGACGGTGCCTTGCAGGCGTGCGATCGCCGGCCAGTCCACGAGAGAGCGCGGGTCATCGGGTGCGACGTGACCGGACACCACCACGACCTCGTGCGCCACGCCTCGGTGCGTCACGGGCACACCGGCCAACGCGGGCACGCCGAACGCCGATGTCACGCCCGGCACCACGGTCACCGGGATGCCGGCTTCGGCGCACGCCAGCAGCTCCTCGAAGCCGCGGCCGAAGACGTACGGGTCGCCGCCCTTCAACCGGACGACGAACTTGCCCTCCTTGGCGCGGTCGATCAGCGTCTGGTTGATGAAATCCTGCGTGGCCGCACGGCCGTAGGGAATCTTCGCCGCGTCGACGACCTCGACGTGCGCGGGCAGTTCCTCCAGCAGCTCACGCGGGGCCAGCCGGTCGGCGACGACGACGTCCGCCTGGGCCAGCAAACGCTTGCCCTTCACGGTGATCAGCTCGGCGTCCCCCGGTCCGCCACCCACCAGGGCGACCCCGACCGGCGCCGCGGTCTGGTCCGCGATCCGCCCGTCCCGCAACGCCGCCACGAGCCCGTCGCGCACGGAAGCCGAACGACGGTGCTCGCCACCCGCCAGCACACCGAGCACAAGACCGTCGTGCGTGCCCACGGCCGGTGTGACGGCTGTACCCTCGACTGCGATGTCCGCGCGCACGCAGAACACACGGTGAGAAAGCGCCTCTTCGCCGATCTGCGTGTTGACGTTGACGTTGGACGTGCACGCCACCACGTACCACGCGCCCTCGACGTCACCGGGCTGGAAGCGCCGTTGATGCCACGTCAGCTCCCCCGCGTCGACCATGCCCTGCACGGCGGGGGTGACGGACGGCGACACGAGCTCGACGGCGGCGCCGGACGCGATCAGGCGGGGCAGGCGGCGCTGGGCGACCGTGCCTCCGCCGACCACGAGGACGCGCCGGCCCCGCAGGTCGAGGCCGGCCAGGTAGTGCTGTTCAAAGGGCATGCGTAGAAGCATCCACAACCGACACGTCGTGTCCACCCGAAGGGAACATGGTCACACCCGCAGCATCTCGAACGAGGTGGCCAGGCCGCCGCCGAACCGCTGCCCCACCGCCTCGGCGACGCCGCGCAGGAACGCATCGGGATCTGCCATGTCGCCGCTCAGCGCAGCGAGATACGCCTTGTGCGCGCGCAGAGATGCCACCGCAGCGTCGAACGAGTCGGTGATGTCCACGGCGTGCGTCGACAACGGCGAAGACGCCGCCGCCACGTACCGAACACCGCTCCACGGCTCTAGGCCCAGGTCCTGGAAGATCCACCGGTTGGCCGCATCGCGCACGGCGTCGACGGCCGCGCGTCCGACCGCGATGTGGTCCGCCTGGTTCCACGCGCCGCCGGGCCAGGTGTCGCGGAAGTTGCTGACGATCACGAACTCGGGCCGGTGCCGCCGGATCGCCGCCGCGATGTCACGCCGCAACGGCACGCCGTACTCGATGACCCCGTCCTGGTGGTCCAGGAACTCGACCTCGGACACGCCCACCGCGGCGCACGACGCGATCTGCTCCTCGACGCGCAACGGCCCGGCGACCGACGGCTCCATCGTGTCGATGCCCGCCTCACCACGGCACGCCAGCACGTACGCGACTTTCTTACCCTGGGCGGTCCACCGCGCGACGGCACCCGCACCGCCGTACTCCATGTCATCGGGATGAGCGACGACGACCAGCGCGGTCGACCAGTCCTCCGGCACCGCTTCGAGATCAGCCATGCCCCGCAGGATGCGCGAGAACGTACGCACCTTGCAACTGACGGACGGCCACCACACCGTGTGCTGAGGATCGGTGTGGTGGCCGTGTCCATGCCCAGGCAAACGTCCACTGAGGACTGGCGGGTCAGAGCTGAGCGGTGATGACCGAGTTGTAAGGCGCGATCCGGCCGTAGACACCGGGGTAACCGGCCGCCGCACAGCCCTGGCCCCACGACGTGTCACCGATGAGCTTGCCACCGAACACCAGCGGGCCGCCGGAGTCGCCCTGGCAGGTGTCCACGCCACCCTGCGGGAAGCCCGCGCACACCATCGAGGTGTTGCTGTACTGCGAGTACGCGGACTTGCAGGTCGCGTCCGAGGTCAGCGGCACGTTGGCCTTCAGCAGGTACCGCGAGGCGGAACCGCCCGACGACGTGGTGCCCCAGCCGAGGATCAGCGCGGAGTTGCCCGCCGCGTACAGCGCGGTGTCGGCGGGGGTGGCGAGTGGCAGGGTGGCCGAGCTGATGTTGCGGTCCAGCGTCAGCACGGCGACGTCGTAACCGGCGGTCGCGGTGGTGTAGCTCGGGTGGATCCAGATCTTGGTCACGTTCGCGACGGTGCCGGCGGTGCTCTGCTTGTCGTCACGACCGTGCACGACCCGAGTGCTGGCGGGCGTGCGGCCCTTCGCACAGTGTGCGGCGGTGACGACCTTGTTGGCCTTCACGAGAGTGCCACCGCAGAACTGGAAGTTGGCGGTCGTCGTCAGCATGACGACCCACGGGTAGTCGGCGGTGCTGGCCCGCGTGCCACCGACGATCATCGGCGACACGTCGTCGGCGTTGGCTGCCGGTGCGGTGAAGAAGATGCTCGCGAGAGCGGACACCACGACGGACACGATCAGGCGATGCAGGGTTTTCGCCATGTTGCCAGTCCTTCCCGATGACGCTGTGTGTGCAGGGTGTCGAGCGGCGGCACACACAGCGTCACGGGTGGAGATTCGGCGGCATAACCGCCATTAGTCGGGCATGTCCGACTTCACAGTTGACCTAGCTGATGATTTTGCGTGCCTGGAACGCTGCCGCAACCGCGGTGGCATCCGCGTCACCGTAGAGCTTCTTGGCCGTGGCCACGGTCGCGTTGGCAGCCGCCTTGAAGTCGGTCGCCGGCGAGTAGGAGAACTGCGCCTCCAGCACGATCTTCGCGGACTTCTCCCTGCCGAACTTCTTGAAGATGTCGTACAGGGCACGCGACCAGATCTCACCGTCGTCGTGCACCTCGCCGGTCTTGTCGGCGATCGTCTTGTTGGTGTCGGTGCGGCGGATGCAGTGCGGCGTCGTGGTCGTGTAGGCCGTCGAGTCCCAGTCCATGACACACGCCAGCGGGGTCGTGGCCGTGTCCTTCGAGTCGCGGGAGGACATGATCATCGCCCACCAGTCGCCGAAGCCCTCACCGATCGCGCCGCCCTCCTCGGTCGAGCCGAAGCCCGGCACCTGGGCGTCCTGGATCGCGTGGCCGAGCTCGTGCCACACCACCTCGAGGTCCTCGGCGTCGTCCACCCCGCCGGTGCCGAACGTGATCAGGTCCTTCGACGGGTCGTAGAACGAGTTGTCGTCGGTCAGGCCGATCGTGGTGATCTTCTGGGACTCGTTGTTGATGTTCTTGAAGCCGAGGCTCTGGATGTACTTCTGGGCCTCCGTCACGCCCCAGTAGGCGTTGGTCTGCTCGAAGTACGGGTTGTGCCTGGTGTACTCGAACTTCCGGGTCTTGCTGTACGCCAGCTTGCTCTTGGCACCCGTCACCTGGGCGTAGTCACCCTTGAGGTAGCCGGAGCTGTCCAGGTTGGACAGCGTGACCGACTTGTACGCACTGGCGGGCACGGCCGAGTCGGCGTCGTTGTTGTCCGTGAGGCTCTCGTTCTGCAGCGCCACCACGGGGTTCGGGCTGAACACCTTGCCGGTGCCGTCGTAGTGCTTGACCAGGCTCTCCGACTTCATGACGGCGCCGGTCCCCGCGTGCACGAGGGTGCGCTCGGATCCCTTGCCGTTGTCGGAGATCACCTCGTAGACGAGCCCGGTCCCGGGCAGCACCTTGAGGTTCGCGCCTTCCGGCACACCGGCGGACTTGGTCTTGGCTTCCTCCGCGGTGACGGCGGGCGTGACGTCGACCGAGCCGACGGCGAGGCGACCGTCGTCCACGGTCTTCACGCCGGTCGCCTTGTCGACGTGCTCGACGTAGTAGGCGCCCAGCACGGGCTTTCCGTCGTAGGTCTGCTCGTACCAGGTGTGCGTGGCGGTCAGCGAGTCGCGGATGGCCAGCAGGCGCAGGCCTTCCTTGGCGGCGGCGGCCTGAGCGTTGATCGTCAGCAGGGACAGTGCGACGCCGGCGGTGCAGGCGACAGCGACGAGACGACGGGATCTCATGTCGGTCTCCAGAGCATCGGGCCCGAGGCAGGGAGTGGGCCGTGTGCGCGGGGACGCTAATCAAGAAATCTTCGACGGAGACCCTACGAAAGGAGGAAAACCGTCAGTGTTCCCATACTCCGGGAACAACAATTACGTCGGCTTCGACCGGAATGTCCAGCGTTGGCCCGGTTCCGAAAGCGACGAACGCGACGGCCGCACCCACCGCGGCCAAGTCGCAGGCGCCCTCGTGGCGGATCTCGGTGCCGGGACGCAACAAGGACGAGACCGCGTCGATCGCTTCCGGTGTGCCCACCACGAACGCCGCCCGCCGGATCTCCGCCTCCGCACGCGGAGTGCGTTCCTCCGCGGCGCCCGGTCCCAGCCCGACCAGCGCGAGGCGGCCGCGCGGCAGCACCCGTGCCGCGGCCACGGTCACGTTGTCCCGCTTGAACTTCTCGGCCGCGAGCTCGATCCGCCCGCCGTGCCCGATGCTCCGCGCGCCGCGCAACGCCGCCGCTTCCGCCACACTCGCGGTGCCCATCGAGTTGCGCACCACCGAGCTCGGGTTCGGCACACCGATCTCGGCCAGCTCCTCGGTCGGGAACGTCAGCAGCTCGGCCGTGTCGCCGTGCCAGAAGCCCCAGTCCTCCACCGCGTCCACGATGCCGGGCTCGTCCGCTTTGGCGTCCGCCGTCGCGAAAGCCTTGATGGCACGCAGATCCAGCCCGCCCTGCGCGTCCAGTTCGGCCAACGCGGCACCCACGCTCGTGGCCGACGCACCGCGCGTCGAGCCCACGCCGACGACGAGGGTGCGCGGGACGATCCGCAGCACGTTGTCCTTGGCGGCGGCCGCCCGGTCGTCGATGACGATCATCCAGGTCGCGTCCTCGCCCGCGCCCACGACGTTGGGCGGCAGGGCGGGCAGCGGGAAGCCCAACGGGTTGCGCAGCACGACCTTCTCGCCCGCCTCGATGGCGGCGGCGCAGGCCTCGACGTTGCCGTCGGCGGTGGCGTCGAGCTGCTCGACCAGCTCGTCCAGCACCGAGTCGATCGACGGACCGCCCGTCACGACGGCCGTGCGGTTGAGCGCGTCGGCGACGTGGCGGGCGAACGCGTCGGCGTCACCAGCCAGTGCCACGACGAAATGCGCGTCCACGCACACCACGGCCGGGTCGGATCGCCTGTCCCGCACCAGGGGCGCGATCAACCGGACCGCGGAGCCCGCGTCCAGGAACAGCACCACCGCGCCGAGGCGCGGCCACAACCGTTGCACGGCCGGCTTGAGCGGACCGTCCGGCACGACCGCGTCCGCACCCAGCAGACCGGCGAGATCGGCCGCGTCACCGCGCTGCGCCGCACCGGCGAACACACCGATCACTTCTTCGTTCCCCACAACACGGTCACCGGGACCGCCGGAGCGAATCCCGAGTCGAGCAACCTGGAGGCGGTCCAGTGCACGCCTTCCACCTCGTACCCGGCGGCCACCAGCGCGTCCCGCGCGGGCACGATCTCGTCCACCCGTTCCGTCACGACGACCACGCGCCGGGCGCTCACCGCAGCGGACGCCTTGACCTCGGCCAGCTGACCGCGTCCGACGAACACGGCGTCCGGGCGGGGCAACGACGCCGTGTCCAGCTCGGCTTCCTCGACCCGCACGTCGACGCCGTGCGCCGACGCGTTCGCGATGATCCGCACGCACTGCACGGGATCCGGCTCGACCGCGAGCACCGCGGCACCCAGGCGGGCGCATTCCACGGCCACCGCGCCGGAACCGGCCAGCACGTCCCACACCAGCACGCCGGGCCGCGGGGCGAGCCGGGCCAGCACGAACGCCCGGACCTCCGCGCCGAGGACGTGGCTGCGGCTCGCGAACGCGTCGTCCGGCAGCGCCCAGCCGTCGTTCGAGACGAGGAACTCGTTGTCCGCCAAGCACAACACCGCGTCCGGTGCGGTCCAGCGGCGGGTCACCGCATCACGCGGGTCCACTGTGGTCAGCTCGCCGGAGTCCGAGACGACCATCGTGCGGCGCCAGCCCGCGAGACCCGCGCCGATCTCGGCCGGTCCGATGCCCTCGGCGAGCTTGACGATCACGGCGGAACGGGCGCGGCACACGTTCAGCGCGGGACGCAGACCGTCCGCCGCGTCGACGGTCTCGACGGGGCGTCCGGCTGCTTCCCGCAACTTCTCCAGCGACATCAGTTCGTGGTGCGCTTCGGCTTACGCGCGGCGGGCTTCTTCTTCGGCGTGGCCGTCGAGGCGCGGACCGTCGGCGGCTTCGGCTTCTCCGCCGCGACGACCGTCAGCTTCGGCTTCGGCGCGGCCTCCTCGGCCGGCTTGCGCACCGACTGCTGTATTTCCTCGACCGCGGTCCACGCCGGGTTCGGCTCCGCGGCGGGCGCCTGCGCGGGCGCGGGGATGGGCTCGTCGGCCCGCGTCGCGATGCGCGTGGCGGCACGACGCGACCACCGCGTCGGGCGGGCCGCGCGGATCGGCTCGTCCACCGACGTCGTGGCCGAGGTGGAGACACGGCGCGTGGGCGCCTTCACCGCCGTGCCGACGAGGAACAGCGTCGGGCGGTACAGCTTGTGCTGCTTCACCACCGACTCCAGCTCGCCGACCGTCGTGTGCACGACCAGTTCGTCGGCCTGGCTCACCTTGTACGCGACGACGACCGGCGTCTCGCGCGTGTAGCCGCCCTGCAGCAGCTTCTCGACGAACTGACCGGTGCGCGCACCCGAGACCGTGGCGGCCATCGTGGTCTGCAGCGCGGCGAACTCGGCGACCAGCTCGCTGCTCTCCGGCGAGATCAGCACGGTCGACGACGCCTCGGTCAGCGTGAGCTCGCGACCGATCCGGGCAGCGGCGGCGGCCACCACGGAGACACCCGGCACGACCTCGACCTCAAGACCGAGACGCACGCACAGGTCGTACTGCTCCTGCACACCACCACCGGTCGCGGCATCGCCCGTGTGCAGACGGACGACCGTCTGCCGTGAGGCGGCCGCACGGCGGTAGAGATCGGTGATCTCCTCGGACGTGACGCGCGAGAAGTCGACCAGGTCGGCGTCGGCGCGGGCGTGCTCGCGCACGCACTCGGCGTCGACCGCGCTGGGGGCCCAGATGACGACGTCGGCTTCCGCGATGCGGCGCGCGCCTCGGAGAGTGATGAGGTCGGCGGCACCCGGACCGGCGCCGACGAAGGAAACCCGACCGGTCGTCGTCACGACAGCTCCACAGGGGTTCGGACTTTGGCTTAGGCGAAGACCGTACCGCCTGCCGTTCCGGCCACGAACGGGTGGCAGGCCCGCACGAACCGGGCTACGGCTTCCGGATCACCTGCCGGGTGCGTGTGGAGGTACGACGCGTGCACTCCGCCCTTCACGAAACCCTCCGCGACCGGCCGGGAGTCGACGCCGCGCCAGTGCCACGCGGGTGGCGTCGAGTGCGGTGTGGACAGCTGGGTCCGGTGGAACTCGTGGCCGGTGACGCGGCTGCCCGGCGGGTGCAGCGGTGAGCCCGCGGACGCGACGGCGTCCCGGTAACCCAAGGTCAGCTTCGGGGTCATGAACCCGTCGGCGTCGAGCACCCCGCACATCGGGTGCCCGTCGAGCGATCTCGCCAGGTACAGCAACCCGCCGCACTCGGCGTGCACCGGCGCACCCGATCGAGCGAACCGGGCGACCGCGTCGCGCAACTTCACGTTGGCCGACAAAGCTTCCGCGTGCTGCTCGGGGAACCCGCCCGGCAGCACGAGTCCCGCGGTGCCCTCAGGCAGATCGTCGTCGTTGAGGGGGTCGACGACCGCCACGGCCGCGCCCGCCGCCTTGAGGATTTCGACGTGCTCGGCGTAGCCGAACGTGAACGCCGCTCCGCCCGCGACCGCGACCAGCGGTTCTCCGGTCACCGGTTCGACCTGGGGCTCCCACGCGGCAACCGCCATCGCGGGCACCGACGCCAGCCCGCGCACCGCTTCGAGATCGACGTGCTCGGCGACGGCGGCGGCGATCGCGTCGACGGCCCGCACCGCCTCCGAGCCGTGCTCCGCTGCCGTGACGAGGCCTAGATGCCTTGAGGGCAAGGAGAACTGCGGGTCTCTCGGCAGCACGCCGAGCACGTCCAGGCCGACCTCGTCGCACGCCGACCTGAGCACCTGCTCGTGCCGTTCCGACCCGACCTGGTTGAGGATCACGCCGCCGAGCCGGACCGTCGGGTCGTAGCCGCGGAAACCGTGCAGCAGGGCCGCGAGCGACCGGCTCTGGCCGCGCGCGTCCACGACGAACAGCACCGGCGCGTTGATCAGCTTGGCCACGTGGGCGGTCGAGCCGACGCCCGCGGTGTCGACGCGCCCGTCGAACAGGCCCATCACGCCTTCGACGACCGCGATGTCGCAGCCCTTGGCGCCGTGCGCGAACAGGCCGGGGACGCGGTGCTCGCCGACGAGCACCGGATCCAGGTTGCGGCCGGGGCGCCCGGTGGCGAGCGAGTGGTAGCCGGGGTCGATGTAGTCGGGGCCGACCTTGAACGGCGCGACGCGTGACCCGGTGCGGCGCAGCGCGGCCATGAGGCCCGTCGCGACGGTGGTCTTGCCGCTGCCCGAGGCCGGGGCGGCGACGACCAGCCTGTTCACCACTCGATCCCCCGCTGGCCCTTCTGCCCGGCGTCCATCGGGTGCTTGACCTTGGTCATCTCCACCACGAGGTCGGCGGCCTCGACGAGCTTTTCCGGCGCGTACCGCCCGGTGATCACCACGTGCTGGTGACCGGGCCGGGTGACCAGCGTGTCGACGACCTCGTCGACGTCGATCCAGCCCCAGTGCAGCGGGTAGGTGAACTCGTCGAGCACGTAGAAGCCGTGGCGTTCGGCCCGCAGCCTGCGGGCGATCTCCCGCCAGCCTTCGAGCGCGGCGGCGGCGTGGTCTTCCTCGGTGCCCTGCTTGCGGGACCACGACCAGCCCTCGCCCATCTTGTGCCACTCGACCGCGCCGCCCTCGCCGGTCTCGTCGTGCAGCCGGCCGAGCGCCTTGAACGCGGACTCCTCGCCGACCTTCCACTTGGCGGACTTCACGAACTGGAACACGCCGATGTCCCAGCCCTGGTTCCAGCCGCGCAACGCCATGCCGAACGCCGACGTCGACTTCCCCTTCATCTCACCGGTGTGCAGCATGAGCAACGGCCGGTTGCGGCGCTGGCGCGTCGTCAGGCCGTCCTTCGGCACCTCGGTGGGCTGTCCCTGTGGCACTGGGGTTTCTCCTTATGCGGCGCGGACGACGCCGGCGAGGTGGTCGGCGCTGAGCTGGTCGAGACGGACGCAGGTGCCGTGCAACGCCTCGGCGATCTTCTGGGCGAGGCCGAGGCGGATGTGGCCCTGTTCGCAGTCGACGACCACGACCGCGGTCTGTTCGAGCAGGCCCGCGGCCTTCAGCGCGTCCTTGGTCGGGTCGCCGCCGAGTCCTGACGACGTCGCGCGGCCATCGGTGAGGAGGACGACCAGCGGGCGCTTGCGCGGGTCCCGCAGCCGTTCGATCTCCAGGACCCGGTGGGCCTTGAGGATGCCGTCCGCGAGCGGCGTGCGGCCGCCGGTGCGCATCTTCTTGAGCCTGGTCGCGGCCGCGTCGACGGACGTCGTCGGGGGCAGGGCCACTTCGGCGTTCTGACCGCGGAACGTCACCACGCCGACCTTGTCCCGGCGCTGGTAGGCGTCACGCAGCAGGGAGACGACCGCGCCGCTGACCGCGGACATCCGCTGACGTGCGGCCATCGAACCGGAAGCGTCGACGACGAACAGGATGAGGTTGGACTCCTTGCCCTCCCGCACGGCCTTGCGGAGGTCGGATCCCTCCAGCTTCAGGCCGGGCCCGCTGCGGCCGCGGGCCTGCTGGTGCGGCGCCGCGTTCGTGAGGGTGTCGACCAGGTGCAGTCCGCTTCCGTCCACTTCGGACGAACGCACGACCCGGCCGGTGCGGGCACGGGCCCTGGACCGCTTGCCCGGCGCGCCTTCCCCGACTCCGGGAACCTCCAGCAGGCGTGCTTTGAACGCCGGCGCGGGTTCCGGTGCCGGACGGTCCTGCGGCGCGTTCCCGTTGCCCGCCGGGCCTTCCTGCGGTTCGGGCAGCTCACCACCGCCGGGGCCGTCGTCGTCCGGGCCGTCTGGCTCGTCCGCGTGCTCGGCGGCCTGGCGCATCGCGTCTTCGAGCTGCTGCTCCTCGATGCCCGGCTCGTCGAACGGGTCGCGCCGACGACGGTGCGGCAGAGCGAGCCGGACGGCGGTCTCGACGTCGGTCTCCTCCACCTCCGTCGCGCCGCGCCAGGCCGCGTGGGCGGTGGCGGCACGGGCGACGACGAGGTCCGCGCGCATGCCGTCGACCTCGAAAGCCGCGCAGACGGCGGCGATCCTGCGCAGCTCACCGTCCGGAAGGGACACTCGCGGGAGGTTCGCGCGTGCCTGCGTGATCTGCTGCTTGAGCTTCGCGTCCTCGTCCGCCCACTTCGCGGCGAACGTCACCGGGTCGGCCTCGTAGGCGAGCCGGCGCCGGATCACCTCGGTGCGGACACCGACGTCCCGTGCCGCCTTCACCGCCACGGTCAGCCCGAACCGGTCGAGCAGCTGCGGCCGCAGCTCGCCCTCCTCGGGGTTCATCGTGCCGACCAGCAGGAACTGCGACGGGTGCGACACCGAGACGCCTTCGCGCTCCACGTGCGCCCGCCCCATCGCCGCCGCGTCGAGCAGCAGGTCGACCAGGTGGTCGTGCAGCAGGTTGACCTCGTCGACGTAGAGCACGCCCCGGTGCGCCGCGGCCAGCAGCCCGGGCTGGAACGCCCGCACCCCCTCGGTCAGCGCCTTCTCCAGGTCGAGCGACCCGACCAGCCGGTCCTCGGTGGCACCGACCGGCAACTCGACGAGTTTCGCGGGCCTGCGCTCACTGCCGTCGTGCGGCGCGTCCGGGCAGTCCGTCGTGCCCGGCACGCAGCCGAACCGGCAGTTCTCGGAGACGTCCAGCTCGGGCAGCAGCGCGGCCAGGGCACGCACGATCGTCGACTTCGCGGTCCCCTTCTCGCCGCGCACGAGAACACCGCCGATACCGGGGTGCACGGCGTTCAGCAGCAGGGCCAGCCGGAGGTCGTCATGTCCGACGACAGCCGAAAAGGGGAACATGCTCGGCGAAGTCCTTCCTCGGGTGTCCACGCCCGTGGCCGGTGGTCGAAAGAGGGGGACGAGTTCCTGACTCCCGGCCTCCTCCTCGAGAACCGGTCACAGTCGCGGGACGGCGCCGGATTCGCACCGGCTTCCTCGCACTCCCCTCACAGCCCCGGCATCGTCGCATTTCGGTCCTGCCGGTCCAACAGCCAGGTGAGCGACATCGCGTCGCGGACGCGGCAGGCTGCTGGTTCTCAGTCGCACTAGCGCTGCGAAGTCCTGGCAACCGAGGTCGCGGACGCGCTGGTAGAGCAACTTCTCGTCCGCTTCCAGGACCGAGTCGTCCTGCTCGAGGACGAGCATCGGACTCCGCGAGGTCTGTGGTCACCTGACAACACCACGGCCGCCGCGATGTCACATCAGAGCAGGCTCTGGAACTCCGCCCACGCCTCCCGCACCTCGTCGCCCGTCCACTCCAGCGCGGGCTCCGCCACCGTGACCTCGGTCTTGGCCATCTGACCGTCCCGCCAGAACCGCCCGAGGAACTTCCCGCTCGCCTCGGTCAGCCGGGCCGGGTCGCCGGGCAGGTGCAGCGCGAACTGGTGGGTGTGCGGCTCCGGCAGGCCCATCGCCTCGGCGACCACCTTGGCGTGCGCGACGTAGGTGCCCAGGCGGGGCAGCACGGTGTCGAGGCCGTGCAGGGCCGACAGCGCCGCCGGCCACTGCTGGAACAGCATGCCGCCGTAGCGGTGCCGCCAGACGCGGGCCTGGTCGACGAAGTCCCGGGTGCCGGCGAGTGCCGCACCGGAGATGCCCTCCAGCGACTTGTAGAACGAGACGTAGATCGAGTCGAAGAGGCCCGCGATCTCCTCCAACGGCTTGCCGAGGCCGTACGTGCTCTCCCACAGACGGGCGCCGTCGAGGTGCACGACGGCGTCGCGGTCGCGGGCGGCGTCGACCACGGACACCAGCTCGTCCCAGGTCGGCAGGACGAAGCCGGCCTCGCGGTCGGGGACCTCCACCAGCAGCGTGCCGAACGGTTCCGGGCAGTCCGCCACGTGCTCGTTCGCGACCTTGATCGGGCGGAGGCCGGACAGGACGGTCAGCGCGTCGTCCTCGTGGTGCAGGGGGTGGGCCAGCGGGTGCATCGCCACGATCGGGTTGTGGGTGCGGTCGGCCCAGCAGCGCAGGGCGATCTGCTGCGCCATGGTGCCGGTCGGCACGAACAGCGCCGCCTCGGTGCCGAGCAGTTGCGCGACCCGCGTTTCCAGGGCGCCCACCGGGCCGCCTTCGCCGTAGCGGTCCGGGTCGACGTCCGGCACCGGGCCGAGCAACTCCAGCAGCGACTTCTTGCGGACTCCCGAGAGCTGGCGGTTCATCACCCCGGCATCAAACCCCAGCGGCCAGCGTGTTCGCGAGCGAAATGACGCCCGCTCGGATGTCGTGGGCGGTCATGCCCTGGTCGAGCAGGAACGCGATGTGCTCGCCGCGCAGCACGGCCAGCAGGGTGTGGGCCTTGAAGGTGGAGCCGACGAGCCCCGTCAGCCGGTCGACGGTGAGCTGGAAGTTGCCCTCGCAGCTGCGGGTCGTGGTCCGCTCGACCGCGATCACCAGCGGCAACGACGCCAGCACGTGGTCGAACAGGGTGCCGGCGAACTCGGCGGCGGTGCGGCACTCCAGTGAGGCGACCTTGATCCACGACGCGGCCGTCTCGTCCACGACGGCCTGGATGAGGCCCGCCTTGTCGCCGAACCTGCGGAACACCGTGCCCTTGCCGACGCCCGCCGCCGCGGCCACGTCCTCCATCGACACGGCCTCGACGCCGTGCTCGCAGATCAGGTCGGTGGCGGCCGCGAGCAACGCGGCCCGGTTGCGCGCGGCATCGGCTCGCATCACAGCTCCTTGACATAAGCGGACTGACGGTCCGTATAGTAGCAACCGGACCGTCAGTCCGCTTACTGGGGGAGATCACGAGATGAAGGCAGTGCGGTTCCACGAGTTCGGCGGCCCCGAGCTGCTGGTCGCGGAAGAGGTCGCGGACCCGGTCGGCGACACCCTTGTCGACGTCACCGCGATCGGCCTCAACTACGGCGAGACGGTCATCCGCCGCGGCAAGGGGCGCGAGCTCTTCCCGTGGTATCCGGGCCCGACGCTGCCCGCCGTCCTGGGCTCGGAGGTCGTCGGCATCACGCAGGACGGACGCCGCGTCATCGGCGTGCCGAGAGACGGCGCCTACGCCACGAAGGCCGTCGTCGAAGATCCGGTCGAGCTGCCGGACGACGTGAGCGACCACGAGGCCCTGGCCCTGTTCCTGCAGGGCACCACCGCGGTCGCCGCAGCGAAGGCGGCGCGCATCCGACCGGGCGACCGGGTGCTGGTCGAAGCGGCGAACGGCGGCGTCGGCACCCTGCTCGGGCAGCTCGCGGAACGGGCGGGCGCGACCGTGCTGAAGGCGTCCAGCAGGTGCGGCATCGGCTACGACTGGGACGGTCTGGAGCCCGTGGACGTCGTGTTCGAGTCGATCGGCGGCCGGATCGGCCGCAACGCGTTCGAGCTGCTCAAGGACGGCAGCGGACGGATGGTCGTCTTCGGGTACGCGAGCGGTGAGCCGTTGGACGTCACAGCCGGCGACATCTTCCGCAAGGGTGTCGCGGTCATGGGCCTGCCGCGCGACGTCACGCTGCAAGAGGTCTTCAGCCACAACCTCAAGCCGGTGCTCGGCGACGTCTACAAGCTCGACGAGATCGCCGAGGCGCACCGGGCGCTGGAGGCCCGCACGACGACGGGCAAGCTCATCGCGCGACCGTGACCGACTTCGGTGCGCGGAACGACAGCAGGTTCAGCCACTCCGGCGCCGGCCCGACCAGGTGCAACGACGGTTCGTGCGCCGCCACGGTCCGCAGCACCACCGCGGTTTCCAACCGGGCCAGACCGGCGCCGAGGCAGAAGTGGCGGCCGTACCCGAACGCCAGGTGCCGCGGGTCGTTCTCCTTGCCGCTCAACAACAGCACCAGCTCGGCACCGGCAGGCACGCGCACCCCGGACAGCACCACCTCGCGGGCGGTCAGCCGGCGCCAGGTCACCACGGGCGTCTCGGTCCGCAGCACGTCCTCGACGAACGACTCGGCGACCTCCCGGTCGGCCAGCCGCGCCCACAGCGCACGGTCCCGCAACGCCCGGTGCAACGCCGTGGACAGCAGCTGGGTCGTCGTCTCCTGACCGGCGATCAGCAGGAAGTAGCAGAGGCCGGCGGAGTCCTCGGCGGAGACGCCGGCGTCGGCGAGCGCGCAGAACAGCTCGCCGTCGCGCGCGTGGTAGCGCTTGACCAGCCACTGGTGGAAGTCGCCGACGTCGTCGACCAGCTCCAGCTGGCGTTCGCGGGTGATGTCGCCCCAGAAGAACTCCAGCGAGCCGGAGCTCCAGCGCTTCAACGTCGGGATGTCGACGTTCTCCAGGCCGAGCAGCTCCATCAGCACGATCGCGGGCAGGTCCCACGCCAGGTCGCGCACGAGATCCTTGCCACCAAGACGTTCCAAAACGAGCTCACGAATGCGAGGCTCGGCCGCCGCGACCCGCGAGGGCGTGAAGAACGACGCCACCAGGCGGCGAAGGCCCGCGTGCGACGCAGAACCGTTGTTCGCGAGCGTCGGCGGCAACGAGAACCGGGCCCTCACCAGGGCGCGCAGCGCCGCGGGTGCCACCGGCGTGACGGCGGTCAGCGCGTTGTCGGGCAGGTAGGTGACAGGATCTGCCAGCACCGCGCGCACGTCGTCGTAGGCCGACACCACCCAGCGGCCGTCGCAGAACTGCACCGGCGAGGTGAGCTCGGCACGCGTGAAGGTGAACAGGTCCACAAGCGGCACGCTAGTCGGCGGATGGGAGACTCAGGCGGTGACCGTGAGCACAACTGAGGCGATTTCCAGTGGTGGTGAGTCGACGTTCGACTGGATCGACGTCCGCTCCGAAGCGCGCGCCAAGGCGGGTCTGACCCGCCGCGTCCGGCCGCGCACGGCGGACTCGACCGATCTCGACCTCGCCGGCAACGACTACCTCGGGCTCGCCAAGGACAAGCGCGTCGCCGGTGCCGCGGCCGCCGCCACGCTCAAGTGGGGTGCGGGCTCGACGGGATCGCGCCTGGTCACGGGGTCGACGGAGCTGCACGCCGAGCTGGAGTACGAGCTCGCGAACTTCTGCGGCGCGCAGTCCGCGCTGGTCTTCAGCAGCGGCTACGCGGCGAACCTCGGCGCGGTCACGGCGCTCACCGGGCCCGGCACCGCGATCGTGGCCGACCAGCACATCCACGCGTCGCTGATCGACGGCACGCGACTGTCCAAAGCGGACGTCGTCGTCACCGACCACTGCAACGTCGGCAAGGTCCGGCACGCGCTGGAGACCCGCGGCAAGCGCCGCGCGATCGTCGTCACGGACTCGGTGTTCTCCGTCGACGGCGACATCGCGCCGCTCAACGAACTGCACGAGGCCTGCCGCGCCACCGGTGCCGCGCTCGTGGTCGACGACGCGCACGGACTCGGCGTGGTCGGACCGGGCGGACGCGGCGCGGTCGCCGAGGCGGGCATCATCAAGGCACCGGACGTGATCACCACGCTGACGCTGAGCAAGTCGCTCGGCGCGCAGGGCGGCGCGGTCCTCGGCCCGAGCCGGGTGATCAAGCACCTGATCGACACCGCGCGCACGTTCATCTTCGACACCGGACTCGCGCCTTCGAGCGCGGCGGCCGCGCTCGCGGCGATCAAGATCCTGCGCGAGGAACCGGACCGCCCCGAGCGCGCGCTGACCGTGGCGCACGACCTGAGCAACCGCCTGAAGGAGGCCGGTTTCCAGGTCAGCACGCCCGCGGCCGCCGTGGTGAGCGTCCGCGCGCCCGGCCCGGAGCAGGCGTTCCGGTGGGCGGAGAGCTGCCGCACCAACGGCGTGGTCGTCGGCTGCTTCCGGCCGCCGTCGGTGCCGGACCAGATCAGCAGGCTGCGGCTGACCGCGCGCGCCGACCTGACCGAGGCCGACATCGAACGCGCGGTGCGCGTGATCACGGAGTGCGCGGCGTCCGCAGGTGTGGAATCCCGTCCTCGATGAGGCCCGCACCCTTCACGACCGAAGTGCACGCGGGGAGCTTTCGTGCGCTCCTACCGCACGCGAGGGCCCCGCGTGCGACCCCGACCGGGCAGGGCGGGGTCACGGAGTGCGCTGCATCCACAGGTGTGGAATCCCGTCCTCGATGAGGCCCGCACCCTTCACGACCGAAGTGCACGCGGGGAGCTTTCGTGCGCTCCTACCGCACGCGAGGGCCC
>NZ_JBEXJN010000003.1:4822-43007 GCF_040609115.1 Lentzea sp. NPDC004782 | reverse complement strand
CCGCGTGCGACCCCGACCGGGCAGGGCGGGGTCAGGGGGTGCGCTGCATCCGCAGGTGTGGAATCCCGTCCTCGATGAACTCGGCGCCTTCCGCCACGAAGCCGAACGACGCGTAGAAGTCCGCGACGTACGTCTGCGCGTCGAGCACGCACGGCGAGGTGCCGACGTCCACCAGCGCCGCCTGCATCAGGCGACGGCTGAAACCACGGCCGCGGGCCATGCGTGCGGTGGCGACCCGTCCGATGCGGAACGTGCCGTCGGGCTCCTCCAGCAGCCGCAGGTACGCGAGCGGCTCGGGTGAACCGTCGGCTTCCAGCCAGAAGTGCCGGGTTCCCTGCTCCAGGTCGCGGCCGTCGACATCGGCGTAGACGCAGTTCTGCTCGACGACGAAGACGTCCTGACGCAGCCGCAGGATCGCGTACAGCTGAGCGGGACTCAGGTCGAGTCCCCACTGCCGCCGCAGGGTGGCGGGAAACGGTGTGGTTCGCACCGCACCTTGGATATCAGAAGCCCAGCATCGACCGGTAGTGAGCCAGCCGGGTGTAGACACCAGGTTCGTTCGCCCGCGCGCAACCGCGGCCGAACGACACCACGCCCGCCAGCCTGCCGCGCACCACCAGCGGCCCGCCCGAGTCGCCGGTGCACGCGTCGCGGTCGCCACGGCCCGCGCACAACATCGCGCCCGGCCGGAAGTCCGGCTCCTTCAGCATGCACTCCTGGTCCGACAGGATCGGCACCGTCGCCTTGCGCAGCGTCAACGAGGGCGGGGTGTTCTCGGCGGTGCGGCCCCAGCCGAGCACCACGCCGTCGTCGCCGACCTCGCCGAGTGCGATCGTCCGGTACGGCAGCGGGCGGGCCAGCGTCAGGATCGCCACGTCGTCGCCCTGGGTGACCTCGCGGTAGTCGGGGTGCCGCCACACGTCCGCGACGGCGGCCTCGATCCCGTCGGTCTTCACCCGCAGGTCGGTGCGGCCCGCGACCACGCGCAGCTGGTCGGCGGGGCGCTGGTTCTTGCCGAGCACACCCTTGATCGTCGCGCAGTGCGCGGCCGTCATGACCTTGTCCGGCGCGACCAGCGCACCACCGCACATCAGCTGGCCGTCGGAGGTGGTGATCGCCACAACCCACGGGGTGTCCGACACCCGCGCGGGTGTCCCCCCGACGATCGCATCGGCCGTCGACGCACCGCTGACCAGCGCGATCACCGTCGCGAGCACGGCAAACCGCTTACCCCTCACGGACCACTCCTCGTTGCGCCAGGTGGACGATTGGTCACCAACCGTAGCGACGACGCTAGGACGGCGTCAAAACCGGAGATTCTCGTGTTAGTGTCCAGTTCGACCGAAGATTCTTCGGTCAGTCGTGTAGCTCACGGGGGTATGTGCGGTGCTGTTCGACTTCGGCCAGGTTCCGGCCTTTCTGCTCGCGTGCGCGGTCGTCATCGTGACCCCCGGTGTTGACGCGTTCCTGCTCCTGCGCACGTCACTGCGGTCGGGCACGCGCTCGGGGCTGCTCGCGCTGGCGGGCATCCACTCGGCCGCCGCGGTCCAGGTGACCCTGGTGATCTCGGGGCTCGGCGTGGTGCTCGCGCGGTACCCGATGGTGCTCACGGCGTTGCGCTGGATCGGTGCCGCCTACCTGCTCCACCTCGCTGTTTCCATTGCACGAGGACTTCTCAAGCGCTCGCAGGCGCAACCGGAGGAGGTCATGAGCGACCGGCCGTTCCGCCAGGGCTTCCTGACCAACATCACGAACCCGAAGATGATCCTGTTCTCGCTCGCCTTCCTGCCGCAGTTCATCGGATCGGGTGAACCGGCACCGCAGCTCGCGATGCTGGCCGTCGTGTTCCTCGGACTCGCCGCGATCTGGGAGCTGATGATCGTGCTGGCGGCCTCGCGCATGGCGGGGAAGCTCAAGCGGCCCGGCGTGACGACGGCGCTGGACGCGGTCTGCGCGGCGGTCTTCCTCACCATGTCCGTGGGCCTCGTGGTCTAGGTTCTGGGTGGTGGCGGATCGACTGCGGGCGTTGCGCGACGCGCTGGCCGCGCATCCTGGTGAACCCGTGCCGTTCGACCGGCTGGTCGCCGAGGTCTGGCAGGACGACCCGCCGCGGCATCCCCGCGCGGCGCTGCGCACGCTGGTCCAACGGCTCCGCGCCACCGAGCGGGTGATCACCGAACCGTCGGGCTACCGGCTCGTCCCCCGCCCGCCCGCGCCCGGTCAGCTCCCCGCGGACCTGCCGGACTTCGTCGGCCGCAAAGAGGAAATCGCCCGGCTGCAGCTGCTGGACGGACCGGTGCGGGCGATCACCGGGCTGCCCGGTGTCGGCAAGACCGTGCTCGCCGTGCGGGAGGCGCACCGGCTGCGCGAGCAGTTCCCGGACGGCCAGCTGTACGCCGACCTGCGCGGCTACTCCACCGGCCCGTCGATGACCGTCGAGCAGGCGCTCGCCCGGTTCGTGAAGGCGCTCGGCGGCGGCCCGGACGACGACTACCGCGAGCTGCTGCGCCACCGGCGGGTGCTGGTGGTGCTCGACAACGCGACCGAGGACGTGATCGCCCCGCTGCTCCCGAACACGCCCGGCTGTGCCGCGCTGATCACCAGCCGCGCCGACCTGCCGATGTTCGCGCAGGTCAGGCTGGGTGTACTGACGGAGCTGGAGGCACGCGAACTCCTCAGCGGGATGCGCGTCGAGGGCGACACGAGCGAGCTGGTCGAGCTGTGCGGGCGGCTGCCGCTGGCGTTGCGCATCGCCGGGGCGAACCTCGCCGGCCGCCACCTGCCGGACTACGTCGCGGAACTGCGCGAGCAGCGGCTGGCGGCGCTGGAGATCGAGGAGGACGACACCGCCGTGCAGGCGACGTTCGACCTCTCCTACCGGAAGCTGTCGGAGCGGGCACGGCGGACGTTCGACTTCCTGGGCGCGGTGCCCGGCCCGGACTTCCCGCGCGGCCTCGTCGGCGACGCGATCGACGAGCTCGTCGTCGCGAACCTGGTGCAGCCAGGCGGAACCGGCCGTTACCAGCTGCACGACCTGCTGCGCCTCTACGCCCATTCGCGGATGCGGCGAGAAGATCAACGCACGGTCTTCGACTGGTACCTGACGCGGGCGGACGGTGCCGAGGCCGCGCTCAACGCCGGTCTCACCCGTCTGCTGCCGCCCGTGCCGGAGCCCGTGCCGTTCGCGTCCGAGCAGGAGGCCCAGGCCTGGTTCGAGATCGAGCGGCCCAACCTCGTCGCGCTGGCCCAGGCCCAGCCGGACGCCGCACTGGTGGCGGGCCTGCGCGCACACCTGTCGCTCACCGGGCACTTCGCCGATCTGCGCATGATCGCCCGTGCCGCACTCGCCGTGGAGACCGGGCAACGGGCGGCAGCGATGCGCGTGTGCCTCGGATACCTGGACTACCGCTTCGGCGACCACCAGTCCGCGATCGCGCACTGCGAGCGGGCCATCGCCGAGTTCCGGGCCGCCGGGCGGCAGGCGGAGGAGTCCGTGGCGCTCAACATGCTCGCCGGCGCCTACCACAGCCTCGGCGAGCTCGACCTCGCGCACAGGCATCTCAGCGCGGCGATCGAGCTGTACGTGGCGAACGACCTGACGGCGAGTCTCACCGGCGGGCTCAACAACCTCGGGTTGCTGGAGCTGGAGCTCGGCAACCTCGACGCCGCCGAGAACACGATCCGCCGCGCGATCGGCCTGTCGCGTGCGAACGGCTACTACCACCAGCTCACCAACCAGCTCGGCAACCTCGGCATGACGCTGACCGCGCGACGGAAGTTCACCGAGGCCGAGGCGACGTTCCACGAGTCGCTGGAACTGGCGGGACAGCACGGCCTGCGCGCGGTCGAGCTGGCGGTGCTGGTCGAGTACTCCGAGCTGCTCCTCGCCCTGGGTAGAAAGGACGAAGCCGCCGACCACGCCCTGCACGCCATCGAGCTCGCCGGGCAGGACAACCTGTACATCGAGGTCGACGCCGGTCTCGTGCTCGCGGGAGTGCACGGTTCGATCGCCGAGTACGACGAGGTGCACCGGCGTGCGGCCGACGCCGGGTTCCGGATCATCGAGGTGCTCGCGCTGGCGGGCAAGGCGGCGTTGCTGCGCGAGAACGGCCACACCGGGCCGGCGGACAGGTTGTGCCACCAGGCGATCGAACGCGCGGAGGCGGCGGGACTGCGCTATCGCGCCGATCTGGTGCGCGCTCAGCTCAAGTCGTGACACGCGTGTAGTCGCCTGGGCGAGCACAGCCGATGCCCCACGAGACGATCCCGGCGACCCGCCCTCCGGCAGGGCCGCGTTCGTTGTCGATGAAGGGCGCCTTCCTGCACCTCAGGTGGATGAAGGCGCCCTTCATCGAGCACCCGGCGCGCCGGGCCTGGTTCAGTTGTGGACAGCACTGCCGGCAGGGGTGTGGGGGACGTCGACTCCAGGCGGCGAAACATCGATGACCGGGTGAAGGTCCTTCGCATACCGGGAGATCCGGACGTAGACGCCGGGCTTGCCCCTGCGCGCGCAGCCCTCGCCCCACGACGTGACGCCGACGAGCTTGCCGTTCGCGACGATGGGGCCACCGGAGTCGCCCTGGCAGGTGTCGATCTTGCCTTCCTCGTAGCCCGCGCAGAACATGTCCGCCTTCACGAACTGCGGGTAGGACTCGACGCAGTAGTCGTCCGGCAGCACCGGCAGCACCGCCTGCAGGAGGAACCGCGACGTCTTGCCGTTCTCGCTGACGCGGCCCCAGCCGAGCGCGCGCAGCTGCGTGCCGGGCTGGTAGAGCGCCCGATCGGTCAGTTCGGCGATGGGCAGCGGGGTGTACGGCAGCGGCTTGGGCAGCGTCAGCACCGCCACGTCCTCGCCCTCGTCGGCCGAGACGTAGCCCTTGTGGACCCAGATGTCCGCGGGCGTCACCGACATTCCGGCGCCGCGATCCAGCTTGTCTTCGCGACCTGCGACAACGCGCAGCTCACCGGGCGCGCGACCGAAGGCGCAGTGCGCCGCGGTGAGCACCTTCGTCGGTGCGACGACGGTGCCACCGCAGAACTGCGCGCCGCCCGGATCGGTCAGGTACACGGCCCACGGGTTGGCCTCGATGGAGGCACGCTCGCCGCCGACGACCTGCTCACCGGCGGCGGCCGTGCCCGTGGACACCAGCATTGCCGAAAGGACCAGCACCAGGAGTCGTCTCATGACTCCAGATGGTAGCTACTCCGCTGCTCCGTTCGGGGCAACCTTGCTCCACATCCTGCCCGCCGCACCCATGACGGTCTCGCCGATGTCGTTGATGGTCTTGATCAACGGGTCGGCGGAGTTGCTCATCGACTCCTTGTACGACCGGGCGGCGCTCTTGATGTCGTCGGTGAGGTTGTTCGCCGGCCGGTCGTCCTCGCGGCGCGCGTACGTGCCGGTCAGGATCTCGCGGTACTCCTCGGTCGCCGACCAGCGCTGCAGCTCGGCGGCCCGCACCACGACCAGCGGGTGCGACCGGTGCTCGGTGTGCAGGAGCTTGAGGATGCTGTCGCGGATGTCCTCGACCTCCTCGTACTCCTTGGCCTGGGCGAGGAACGACGCGATGTCGACCTGACCGCCGAGATCGCCCGCCAGCGCGAGGTGCGAGCGCAACGCGGCCTGCGGGTCCTGGCAGGCCAGCAGGCCGGCCCGGTCGCAGGACAGCTCGGTCTTGCGCTGCCACTCGCGCAGTGCCGCGATGACCGCCCGCATGGCGATGGCGCCCGCGGGCACCCACGCGAACGACGTGGTCAGGTCGATGAGCCGGCGCAACAGCGTGTTGTAGAGCGCGTGGCCCGACATCACGTGGCCCATCTCGTGCCCGATGACGAACCGCTGCGAGTCGTGGTCGAGCAGGTCGACGACACCGGTGCTGATCACGATGAACGGCCGGTCGATGCCGGCGGTGAAGGCGTAGGCCTGCGCGTTGCGCTCGACGTAGAGCTCGGGCACCTCGTCGAGGTCGAACGTCGCCGCCACCTCGTTGCGGATGCGGTCGAGGTGCGGGTACTGCTTCGGGCCGACCCGCACGGAGGAAGCCACCTGCAGCAGGCGCTCACCCCGTTCGGTGAAGGCTCCGGCGACCGCCTTGAGGACCGGTGCCACGGCGGGCACCGCCCTCAGCACCGCGAGGGCGCCTCGGTCGGCAGGGTGTTCATAGGCGCGCGGGCTGATCCCGGGAAAGCGCACCCTCGATGACTGCTCAATATCCCCCGTCACATCCCCCAGGTTAGACACGATCCGGACAAGGGTGCACGGAATCGGCGCCAGATGGTTGCAAACTGACGCGGTGAGCGACGACGACACCACCGTTCTTCCGCTGCGCGGCGGAGCGTCCGCGACCCTGGTCCGCCGCCGTGCTGCGGCCAACGACCGCGGGGCGATCCTGTACGTGCACGGGTTCGCCGACTACTTCTTCCAGGAGCACGTGGCCGAGCACTTCACGGCCCAGGGCTACGACTTCTACGCGGTCGACCTGCGCGGTTACGGCCGTTCGCTGCGCGACGGCGAGCCACCGAACTACACGACGGACATGGCGGTGTACTTCGAGGAGATCGACGCCGCCATCGCGAAGATCCGCGAAGAGCACTCGCGCGTGGTGCTGATGGGGCACTCGACCGGTGGCCTCACGACGTCGTTGTGGGCACACGAACGACGCTCCAGCGACCTCATCGACGCGTTGGTGCTCAACAGCCCGTGGCTGGACGTCGTCGAACCGCCGTTCATGCGCCAGCTGGTTCGCCTCATCGGGCAGGTCGCACCGAAGGTGAAGATCCGCGCGAACCTCGGCGACGCCTACGGGTCGACGATCCACAGCTCGCACCACGGCGAGTGGGACTTCGACCTGAAGTGGAAGCCGCTCGCGGGCTTCCCGGTGCTGGCCGGGTGGATCCGGGCGGTCCTGATCGCGCAGGAGAAGGTCCACAACGGACTCGACGTGCGCGTACCGGTGCTGGTGCTGCACTCCGACAGGAGCGTGCTGAACGCGAAGGAGTGGAGCGAGGACGTCGCGAAGGCCGACGCGGTGCTGGACGTCGAGGGCATGAAGAAGTGGGGCCCGAAGATCGGGTCATCGGTCCAGGTGGTCGAGATCAAGGCCGGCCTGCACGACCTGTTCCTGTCGCCGGAGCCGGTCCGCGCGGCGGCGCTCGCGGCCGTGGACGAGTTCCTCAAAACAGCTTGACCTCGTCATAGGTCGAAGTTCGAGACTTGCGGTCATGAACATCGACTTCAACGCCTGGTACGCGCTCGAAAGCGCGATGCAGGACGAGAAGAGCCGTCGCGTCAGCCGGGCGACGTTGAAGCGCGTCGCCCGGTTCGCCCGCCCGCAGCGGCGGGCCGTGTACGCGCTGCTGGCCACCAGCTCGGTCGCGGCGGTGCTCGCGGTGGCCTCGCCGGTGCTGGCCGGGCGCGTGGTCGACCAGATCGTCGGCGGCCGCGACCTGGGGCTCGTGGTGTGGCTGGCGCTCGCGATCGCCGGCGTGGCGGTGCTGGAGGCCGGGTTCTCGCTGGCCGAGCGGTGGCAGTCGGCGCGAGTCGGCGAGGACCTGATCCTGCGGCTGCGGCAGGCCGTCTTCGACCACGTGCAACGGATGCCGATCGCGTTCTTCACCCGCACGCGCACCGGTGCGCTGGTCTCCCGGCTGAACAACGACGTGATCGCGGCGCAGCGGGCGTTCTCCGAGACGATTTCCGGAGTCGTCACGAACGTCATCGCGCTGATCCTGACCCTGGCCGTGATGCTGACGCTGTCGTGGCAGGTCACGGTGCTCGCGATGGTGCTGTTACCGATCTTCCTGATCCCGGCGCGGCGGATGGGCAGGCGCCTGGCGTCCATGCACCGCGAGGCGGCGAACCTCGACTCGGCGATGACGACCCAGATGACCGAGCGGTTCTCCGCGCCGGGCGCGACGTTGATCAAGCTGTTCGGGCGGCCCGCCTTGGAGAGCGCGGAGTTCGGAGCGCGCGCACGGCGTGTGCGCGACATCGGCGTGCGGACGGCCGTGGCACAGTGGCTGTTCCTCGTAGCGTTGACGCTGGTGTCGTCGTTGGCGCTGGCACTGGTGTACGGACTGGGCGGCTACTTCGCGATCGCAGGGCAGATGGCACCGGGCACGATCGTGACGCTCGCGCTGCTGCTGACCCGCCTGTACGCGCCGTTGACCGCGTTGGCCGGCGCACGGGTCGACGTGATGACCGCGCTCGTGTCTTTCGAGCGGGTCTTCGAGGTGCTGGACCTGCCGCCGTTGATCAAGGAGAAGCCCGACCCGGTCGCCGTTCCCGAGGGACCGGTTTCCGTGGAGTTCTCGGACGTGCGGTTCGCCTACCCGTCCGCGGACAAGGTGTCGCTCGCGTCGCTGGAGGAGGTCGCGGCGCTCGACACCCGCGGTGGCGAGGAGATCCTGGGCGGGGTGTCGTTCGAGGCCGCGCCGGGCTCGTTGATCGCACTGGTGGGCGCGTCGGGTGCGGGCAAGTCGACGATCGCGTCGCTGGTGCCCCGCCTGTACGACGCGGACTCCGGCACGGTTCGGCTGTCCGGTGTGGACGTTCGCGACCTGTCGTTCGACTCGATCCGCGAAACCGTGGGCATGGTGACGCAGGACGGGCACCTGTTCCACGAGTCGATCGGCGCGAACCTGCGCCTGGCCGCCCCGTCCGCCACCGACGAGGAGATCTGGGACGCGCTGCGCCGGGCCCGGCTGGCGGACCTGGTGTCGTCACTGCCCGATCAGTTGGACACCGTGGTGGGCGAACGGGGGTACCGCCTGTCCGGCGGTGAACGGCAACGGCTGACGATCGCCCGGCTGCTGCTGGCCAAGCCGCGCGTGGTGATCCTGGACGAGGCGACCGCGCACCTCGACTCGCGCTCGGAGGCCGCCGTGCAGGAGGCCCTGGTCGAGGCGCTGGCCGGACGGACGTCGCTGGTGATCGCGCACCGGCTGTCCACGATCCGCGCGGCGGACCAGATCCTCGTCGTGGACCGCGGGCAGATCGTCGAGCGTGGTACGCATGAAGCGTTGCTGGCGCTCGACGGCCACTACGCCAAGCTGTACCGCACGCAGTTCAGCGAAGAGCCGATCGGAGCACCGTGATTCCCTCACCGGACAACCTCTACCCGTTGCCCGACATAGCCCGCACGGTGCAGCTCAAGCCGTTGGTGAAGAACCCGCAGATCGAGGTCGGCGAGTACACCTACTACGACGATCCGCACCACGCTTTGCAGTTCGAGCAGCGGAACGTGCTCTACAACTTCGGCCCGGAGAAGCTGGTCATCGGCCGCTACTGCGCGCTGGCCGAGGGCGTCCGGTTCATCATGTCCGGCGGCAACCACCGGACGGACGGCGTGTCGACGTTCCCGTTCACGATCTTCGGTGGCCTCTGGGGCGAGAAGACGCTCGACATCGCCCTCGGCGCGCCTTCGCGCGGGGACACCGTGGTGGGCAACGACGTCTGGATCGGCTACCAGTCGCTGATCATGCCGGGCGTGCGGATCGGCAACGGGGCGATCATCGCCGCCGGGTCGGTGGTGGTGTCGGACGTGCCGGCGTACGGGGTGGTCGGCGGGAACCCCGCCCGGTTGCTGAAGAAGCGGTACAGCGACTCGGAGATCGAGCTGCTGGAACGGATCGCGTGGTGGGACTGGCCGGTGGAGAAGGTCACCGAACACGTCCGCGTGATCATGGCGGGGACGCCGGCCGAGCTCGCGGCGATCGGGTGAGAGCTCTGCTGATCACCGGCCCGGTCGGGATCGGCAAGACGACGGTGGCCGAGGCCGTGGGCGACGTGCTCGCCGCGGCCTCGGTCCCGCACGCCGTGATCGACCTGGACTGGCTCAGGCACTGCACGCCCAAGCCCTAGTTGATCTTTATGGAGGCAACCTCCACGCACCTGAGGTGCAGGGCCCCGGCAAAGTCGTCCAGGCCGCCCGATGAGAGCGCGCCCACGCGGCAAGCGTTGTCGATGAAGGGACCCTTCCTGAATCCGGGGTGGATGAAGGATCCCTTCATAAAGATCAACACTTGCGGAGATACCGGAAATTCCTGATGGGATCGCCCCCACGGGCCGAGCCGCTCCACTCGATCGGGAGTTGGCAGTACTTGCAGACGCCAGCCGGTCCAAGGCGGACTTCGACACAGACCCCAATAGCGTGTCGCGGCTGACACTTCGGGTACAGGTGGCACGGCGCCCTGCCGTGAGTTGCGGTGAGCGTGTGGCGGCAGGTGGCCGCTTTTCGATCATGAAGATCGCGCTCTCATGGTGTCCGCCGGGCAGGATCCGGACCTGTCATTCGCGGACCGCGTAACCACCCAGCGAGGGCTCCAGCAGGCCGAAGACGTGGCGTGCCGACCGGTCCGCGATCGCGGCGATCTCCTGGTTGCCCGTGCCGCGCAACGTCAGCCCCATGACCTCCTGGAACAGGGTCCGGTGGGCGGCACCGAGCAAGGCGGCCGCCGCCCTGGGCTCGATGTCGCCGGGGGCGGCCGCGGTGTCGGCGGCGAGGGTGCGGGCGAGGGCTTCCTCGCGCTGGTCGTGCAGGTCTCGCAGGCGGGTGGTCAGAGTCGGGCTGTCAGTGATCATCCGGGCGAAGCCGGGGCCGGAGAAGCCGGCCAGGACGTCATGGCGGGTCAACTGGTCCAGGAACTCGCGGCGCAGCGCGGCCAGTGCCGACTCGCCCGCGGGCCTCGCCTCGACGGTGCGGGCGAGGCTCGCGGCGAACGTCTCGTGGTAGTCGAGGGCCAGGTCTTCCTTGCGGGGGAAGTGGTTGGTGACGGTCATCTTCGCGACCTGGGCGGCTGCCGCGATGTCGGTGATGGTCACCTCCTCGAAGCCGCGTTCCAGGAACAGGCGGGTCGCCGTGTCGGAGATCGCCTGGCGTGTCTGCTGCTTCTTCAGCTCGCGCAGTCCCGTCGTCATGGCAGCGATCGTAACCTATGGCCGACCTAAAATTAGGTTGGACATATTCTTAGGTCTGACCTAACGTTGCTGTCGTCCGAACGAGAGGAGGTGAGCGATGAACCTGCGTGTCACACCGCCGTCCGTCCTGAGTCGCTGACCCCCACCACCTTCAGGAGAACCGTGTGCAGATTTCCTCCACCGCCGACGACGTCCGTGCCGTGCTGGCGCAGCTCCGGGGCCTGGCAGCGGGCCTGCCGGAGCTCGCTTCCGACCTCACGCCCGCGCTTCCCGGCATGGACGGGCAGTGGGTGAACGCCTCCGGGCGGTCGGCGACAGAAGCGGGAGTGGTGCTGTACGTCCACGGCGGGGGCTTCGCGGACACGGATCCCCACGCGGAACGGCTCGTGGCCCACTGGTTGTCGAAAGCGACGGAGCGGCCGGTGTTCGCGGTGAACTACCGGCTCGCCCCGGAGCACACCCACCCCGCGGCGCTGGACGACGTCGTCGCCGCCTACCGGGGTCTGCTCGATCAGGGTGTTCCCCGGTGCCTGCTGTTCGGTGAGTCGGCGGGCGCCACGCTCATCCTGTCGGCCCTGCTGGTGCTGAAAGGAAGCGGGGAACCGATGCCGCCGGCGGTCGTGGTGTCCCCGTTGACGGACCTGACCCTGTCCAGCCCGTCGCTGTCGGTCAACGACGGGCTGGACACGATCAACCGGGCGGTGCTGGAGAAGGTCGTCGCCCGCTACCTGGCGGGAGCGCGGCCGGACCTGGCGCCGCAGTCCCCGTTGCACGGTGATCTCGGCGGCCTGCCGGCTCTGCTGGTGGTGGCCGGCTCCGCCGAGGTGCTGCTCGACGACGCCCGGCGGTTCGCCGACGCGGCCGCCGCGGCGGGAACCGACGTCACCCTCGACGTCCACGACGGGATGCCCCACACCTTCCACCTGGCGCTGCTGTCCGGCGTCCCTCTCACCACCACGACCACGTTCCTGTGCCGCCTGGCGGACTGGACCCGAGAAAGGCAGAGATGAACCTGCGCATCACGCCCGGCGAACCACTGCGCCTGATGAGCGTGCACGCCCACCCCGACGACGAGTCGAGCAAGGGCGCGGCCACGCTCGCCAAGTACGCCGCCGAAGGTGTGGACGTCCTCGTGGTCACCTGCACCGGCGGCGAACGCGGCAATGTGCTCAACCCGGTCGTGGACCGGCCGGGTGTGCGCGAGAACCTCGCCGAGATCCGCCGCGCGGAGATGGCCGCGGCCAGGGAGATCCTCGGTGTGCGCCAACAGTTCCTGGGCTTCACCGACTCCGGGCTGCCCGCTGCGGGCGAACCGTTGCCGGGAGGCTGTTTCGCGCTCCAGCCGCTGGAAGAGGCGGCCGGACGCCTGCTGGAGTTGATGCGCGAGTTCCGGCCGCACGTCGTCATCACCTACGACGAGACCGGTGGCTACCCCCACCCCGATCACATCAAGACGCATCAGGTGACCGTGGCGGCGTTCGAGGCGGCAGCCGGCGAGCCCTGGCAACCGCTCAAGCTGTACTACCACGGCGCCCTGTCGCGTGCGTGGTTCCAGACCATGCACGAGGCGATGACGGCACGCGGGCTCGACTCCGGGATGCAGGCCGTGCTGGCGGAGTTCCCCGAGGACGCGGCCACCCTGGAGATCACCACCCGAGTGCCCTGCGCGGAGCACTTCGCCACCAGGGACCGGGCGCTGCTGGCCCACGCCACGCAGATCGACCCCGACGCCGGGTTCATGCGCCACGACCGCGACGTGGAGCGGCAGGTGTGGCCCACCGAGGACTACCACCTCGCCCGATCTCGCGTCGGCGTCACCACCCCGGAGGACGACCTGTTCGCGGGCGTGCGACCGAGGGTGCTGATCAGCGGGGCCGGGGTGGCCGGCTCGACCGTCGCCTTCTGGCTCAAGCAGCACGGGTTCGACCCCACCGTCGTCGAGCGGGCGCCGGCGTTGCGCACGGGTGGCCAGGCCGTGGACTTCCGGGGCTCCGCGCTCACGGTGCTCGACCGGATGGGCGTGCTGGACCAGGTGAAGGCGCACGACACCGGCGTCGGCGACTGCACGGTCGTGGACGCCGACGGCGTGCCTTGCGCCGTCATTCCCTCCGTCCTGTACGCGGGCGAACTGGAGGTGCTCGTCGACGAGCTGATCACGATCCTGCACGACCGCGCCGCCCGCAGCGGCGTCCAGTACCGGTTCGGCGACTCCGTCACGAGCCTGACGCAAGACGACCACGGCGTGGAGGCCGGTTTCCGCAACGCTCCGCCGCAGCGGTTCGACCTGGTCATCGGCGCCGACGGGGTCCACTCGACGGTCCGGGGGCTCGCGTTCGGCCCCGAGGAGGAGTTCGCGCACCACCTCGGCTGCCACTACGGCTACTTCGAGATCGACAACCACCTCGGCCTCGACCACGCGGGCATGGCCACCGGCGACGGCGAGACCGCGGCGCTCAGCGTGTTCAGCGTCAAGCACAACGCTCGGGCGCGCGTCGGGCTGCTGTTCAGGACCGCACAGCCGCTGACCTACGACCGACACGATCTGGAGGCGCACAAGAAGATCCTCAAGGAACGCGGCGCGCACCTCGGCTGGGAGGCACCGGTTCTGCTCGGCAAGCTGGACTCGGTGGAGGACCTGTACTTCGACGCCATGACGCAGATCCGCATGGACACCTGGTCGCGTGGCCGGATCGTGCTCGTCGGCGACGCCGCCCACTGCGCCGCGCCGACCTCCGGACGCGGTACCTCCCAGGCCCTGCTCGGCGCCTACGTCCTCGCCGAAGAACTGGCCGCCGCCCACGGCGACCACCGCACCGCCTTCACCGCCTACGAGTCGGCGCTGCGCGAGCACGTGGCCGCCAACCAGGAGATCGGCGTCCACGGCAGCCAGTACGTGTTCGCCCGGCCCACACAGGAGATGTTCGACGCCATGGCCGGCGAAGCCGGCAACGACCGCGAGGACGAAGAAGAGTTGGCTTCTGGCCGGTGGCGTCCGAGTGAACTCCGGTGACTGACGGTCCTGGCCGCGCGACCATGAGCACATGGAGTACGACCGCTACTGCGACCTGACCATGCGCGGAGGCGCGACCAGCGGCGTCGTGTATCCCCTGGCTGTCGCATCGCTGGCCCGCCACTACGAGTTCAGGCAGATCGGTGGCGCGTCCGCGGGAGCGATCGCCGCGGCGTTCACGGCGGCGGCCGAACGCGGTCGTGCGTCCGGCGGGTTCGACAAGCTGGCGGCGCTGATCGACTGGTTCACGTCCGGCTCGGGCGCGGAACGGTGGCGGCTCGCGCAGTTGTTCCAGCCCGACGAGAAGACCCGCGCGCTGTACCGGATCGTCGTGGCGACCATGCAGAAGCGCGAGACCACCGGGCGCAGTGCGATCTCGTGCCTGTTCTTCGCGTTGCTGGGTGCCGTGGGCATGCGGGCGAAGGCCGTGCTGGCGCTGATGGCGTTGCTGTGGCTGGGCGGACCGGTGTTGTGGTCGGCGGGGCTGGCGCCTGCCCGGTACGCGGGGTGGCTCGCGGCGCTCGTCGTGGTGCTCGCGCTGGCCTGCGTGGTGCTGGTGCTGTGGCCGTTGCGGTCGAGTTTGCCCTGGCCCGCCTGGCTTTTCGTGGTGGTTCCACTTGTGCTCGGGCTGGCGTTCTCACGGCACTACGCGACGGCGGCGGTCGTGTTGCTGGTGTGGCTGGTGCTCACGTTGGCGGCGGTCAGCGCGTTGACCGTCACCTACGGCTATGCGATGCAGCGGTACCTGAAGCACAACGCGCGGTCCATCCACTTCGGACTCGTGCCGGGCACCGGTGACTTCACGCCGTCGTGGCTCGACCGGCTGGCGGGCGTGCCGAAGTCGACCGGCGTGCCGCCGCTGTCCGACTGGATCGCCGACCAGCTGGACGCGCTGGCCGGGACCGGGCACGCGCTGACGTTCGGCGACCTCGGGGACGTCACCCTCGTGCTGATGACGACGGACTTGTCCGAGGGACGGCCGTACCGGTTGCCGTTCAAGGAAAGCTGGCAGTACTGCGAGGAATGCCTCGGGTACGTGCTGCCGGGCCGGGTCGTCGAGCAGATGAACGGTCCGGAGACGGGCGCGAAGTGTCCCGAGCACGAGCAGATGCCGTTGCGGGAGCTCCCGGCCACCGAGAACCTGCCGGTGGTGCTGGCCGTGCGGATGTCGTTGTCGTTCCCCGGACTGATCGCCGCCGTACCGCTGTGCCGGGACGGGCGGGTGCACTGGTTCTCCGACGGCGGCATCACCAGCAACTTCCCCATCCACTTCTTCGACGCGCTGCTGCCGCGCTGGCCCACGTTCGGCCTGACCCTGCAGCCCTACCCGCCGGGCGACACGAACGAGGTGTGGCTGCCCGAGCAGGACGCGTCGACCTCCGGCACGCACTACGCGTCGCTGGAGTCGATGCCGAAGTTCTTGCTGTCCATTTTGGACACGTTCCTGGACTGGCGCGACACCATGCAGTCGGCGTTGCCCGGCTATCGCGGCCGGATCGCGCGCGTGCGGCAGGCCGACGACGAGGGCGGCACGAACCTGTTCATGCCGCCGGCCACGATCCGCCGCCTGGCGTTGCGCGGCCGGCTGGCCGGCGACCTGCTGCGCGAACGGTTCCAGCAGCAGCAGAACACCGACCGCTACCGCTGGATCCGGCTGCGCATGGCCGTGCGGGAGTACCAGGAGCTGGGCGTGCAGGCCGCGGACCGCGACGCGTTGTACGAGGAGCTGCTCGCGCGGTTCCAGATCCCCGAGGCGTTGCACGAGTGGTTCCGCACTCCCCCTGCCGACGGTGACCCGTTCCGGGCCGGGATCGACCTCGCGCTCGACCACGTCGGGCGGTTGAAGGACGACGGGCCGTTCGACGGCGTGCCGCCGGTCGATCCGGATTTGCGGCTGACGCCACCGGAGTAACGCGCTAACCTGGGTTCATGACGCGATTTAGCCGCCCCCGACCTGCGTGGGTGGCGCGCGCCTAGAACCTTCCCGTCGGTCGGGGGACTCCGCATCCGCAGAACCCAGACCAGAGACGGGAAACCCCATGTACCGCACCGATGAACTCGTGCACGCCCTGAACGTCCGCGACCTCAGCGACCCCGCGCAGGGCCCGCACGCGATGCAGCTGCTGATCGCCGATCTCAAGGCCGCGCTCGACCACCCCGTGGAAGTCCGCCACCACCCGCTCGTGCCGGTGGAGCACAACTACGAGCACCTCGGCTATCCGGCGGACGCGATCACCCGCGAGACCCGTTACACCAGGTACGTCAGCGAGACGTGCATGCTGCGCAGCCACACCACGGCGATGATCCCGCCGTCGCTGCGGAAGGCCACGCCGGACGTGACACTGGTCTGTCCCGGGCTGGTCTACCGCCGCGACACGGTCGACCGCCTGCACACCGGCACACCGCACCAGCTGGACGTCTGGCGGATCAGCGAGCGTCAGGAGCGGCTGGAAGAGCTCGTCGACACCGTCGTCACGACGTTGTTGCCCGGCAAGCGCTACCGCATGGTCGACGCGCAACACCCGTACACCACACACGGCAAGCAGATCGACGTCGAGCACAACGGCGAGTGGGTGGAGATCGGCGAAGGCGGACTGGCCGCGCGGCACGTGCTCAAGGACCACCCGCACGGCCTCGCGACGGGGTGGGGGCTGGACCGGATCCTCATGCTGCGCAAAGGCGTCCCGGACATCCGGCTGCTGCGCAACACCGACCCGCGCATCGCGGCGCAGATGCAGGACCTGGCGCCCTACCGCCCGATCTCACGCCATCCGGCCGCGATCAGGGACATCTCGATCGTGGCCCACCACACCGACGACATCGAGACGCTGGGCGACCGGATCCGCGTTCTCGTCCCTGAGGACGTGATCGAGGAGATCACGATCCTCAGCGAGACGCCCGCCGAGGAGCTGCCGGACCACGTCCGGCAACGGCTGAACGCCGAGCCCGGTCAGAAGAACGTGCTCCTGCGCGTGACGATGAGGGCACCGGAACGCACTCTCACCGACCGCGAGACGAACGAGATCAGGGACCGCCTGCTTCAGGGCTTGCGGGCGACCGCGCCGTAGATGCCCGTGTGGTCCTCGAAGGAGTCCGGGCGCCACTCGTCCACCGTGACGAGGCCCGGCTCCAGCAGCTCCAGCCCGTCGAAGAACCGGCTCACCTCGGCGTGCGTGCGGATGGCGAGCTTGTTGTCCGAGTTGCTGTAGATCTGGGCGACCTTGCGGGCCTCCTCCGCCTCCTCGGCGGTGAGGTTGTCCCAGGTGGCGTGGGTGATCGCCAGGTGCGAACCGGGCGGCAGGTCCGCCATGTACTCGGCCACCGCCGCGTAGGGGTCGTCGGCGTCCGGGACGAAGTGCAGCGCCGCGATGATCAGCACGCCGACCGGGCGGGAGAAGTCGAGGGTCTCGCGGGCGCCCGCCAGCACGGTGGAGGTCGCGCGGAGGTCCGCGAGGACCGCCGAGGCGTTGGGGTTGTCCGCGAGCAGGGCGTTGCTGTGCGACACGGCGACCGGCTCGTAGTCGACGTAGACCACGCGGGCGGACGGGTTGTCCTGCTGGGCGATCTCGTGGACGTTGCCCACCGTGGGAATGCCGGAGCCGAGGTCGAGGAACTGGTCGACGCCCGCGGCGACGAGGTGGCGGACGACCCTGCGCAGGAACGAGCGGTTGGCCTGCGCGCTCTGGGCGATGCCGGGGAAGATCTGCTCCACCTGCTTGGCGGCGGCGCGGTCGGCTTCGAAGTTGTGCGAACCGCCCAGGTAGTAGTCGTACATCCGCGCCACGCTCGGGCGGGTGACGTCGACCGTGGAGGGAACCCACTTCAGCTCTTCCATCACGCGCGCATCCTCACCCGGTGTGCGCACGAGTGTCCACCGCCGTCACCCGTTGCGCGGCGCTCGCTGACAGCGAACACCTGAGGGGAACACCACCCCGCTGAAGTTGGTTGAGCGATACAGACTCAACTTTGGAGGGTGATGTGATGGGCGAGACGTTGGCCCTGCCGGTGCTGCCGCTGGACGACGTTGTGGTGCTGCCCGGCATGGTGGTGCCGATCCGCATCTCCGGTGCGGACGCCAGCGCCGAGGCCCGCGCGGCCGTCGACGCGGCCACGACCGCGGCAGATCATCAAGTGCTGCTCGTTCCACGTCTGGACGGGAAGTACGCCTCGGTCGGCACATTGGCCGAGATAGAACAGGTGGGCCGCCTCCCGGGTGGTGAACGGGCCGCCGTCGTGCGCGGCACCAAGCGCGTGCGCATCGGCACGGGCACCACGGGACCGGGCGCGGCGCTGTGGGTCGAGGCGACGGTCGCGGACGAGTCCCCGATCACCGAGCGGACGCGCGAGCTGGCCAAGGAGTACCGGGCCATCGTCACGAACATCCTGCAGACGCGCGGTGCGTGGCAGATGGTCGACTCGGTGCAGCAGATCAAGGACCCGTCGGCGCTGGCCGACCTCGCGGGTTACGCCTCGTACCTCGACGAGAAGCAGAAGATCTGGCTGCTGGAGACGAGTGACGTCACCACCCGGCTGGAGCAGCTGCTGGAGTGGGGCAAGGCCCACCTGACCGAACTGGACGTCAGCGAGACGATCGCGAAGGACGTCAAGGAAGGCGTCGAGAAGCAGCAGCGGGAGTTCCTGCTGCGCCAGCAGATGGCCGCGATCCGCAAGGAGCTGGCCGAGCTCGACGGCAAGCCGGCGACCGAGCAGGAGGACTACCGGGCCCGCGTCGAGGCGGCGGACCTGCCGGAGAAGGTCCTCAAGGCCGCGCTGGCCGAGGTCGACAAGCTGGAGCGCACTTCCGAGCAGTCGCCCGAGGTCGGCTGGATCCGGACGTGGCTCGACACCGTTCTCGAAATGCCGTGGAACTCCCGGACCGAGGACGCCTACGACATCAAGGGCGCGCGTGAGGTGCTCGACGCGGACCACGCCGGTCTGGACGACGTGAAGCAGCGCATCACCGAGTACCTGGCCGTGCGCAAGCGCCGTGCCGACCGCGGCATGGGCGTCGTCGGCGGCCGTCGTTCCGGTGCCGTGCTGGCTTTGGTCGGGCCTCCCGGTGTCGGCAAGACGTCGCTCGGCGAGTCCGTGGCACGGGCGATGGGCCGCAAGTTCGTGCGGGTGGCGTTGGGTGGCGTGCGCGACGAGGCCGAGATCCGCGGTCACCGCCGCACGTACGTCGGCGCGCTGCCGGGCCGGATCGTCCGCGCGATCAGCGAGGCCGGGTCGATGAACCCGGTCGTGCTGCTCGACGAGATCGACAAGGTCGGTTCCGACTACCGCGGCGACCCCACGGCGGCGTTGCTGGAGGTGCTGGACCCGGCGCAGAACCACACGTTCCGCGACCACTACCTGGAGGTCGAGCTCGACCTCTCGGACGTGGTGTTCCTCGCGACCGCGAACGTGCTGGAGTCGATCCCGGCGCCGTTGCTCGACCGCATGGAACTGGTGCAGCTCGACGGCTACACCGAGGACGAGAAGGTCACGATCGCGAGCGACCACCTGCTGCCGCGCCAGATCGAACGCGCCGGCCTCGCTCCCGAGGACGTCACGTTCGACAAGCCCGCGCTGCACCAGCTGGCGAGCGAGTACACCCGCGAAGCCGGGGTGCGGCAACTGGAACGGGCCCTCGCGCGGATCCTGCGCAAGGTGACCGCGAAGGTGGCCCTCGGCGAGCAGGAGCTGCCGGTCACGGTCGACCAGCCGTCGCTGAAGTCGTACCTGGGCAGCCCGAAGAACACACCGGAGTCGGCCGAGCGCACCTCGGTTCCCGGGGTGGCAACGGGCCTGGCCGTCACGGGCGTCGGCGGTGACGTGCTGTTCATCGAGGCCTCGTTGGCGCCCAAGGACACCGGTGCGTCCGGTGTGACGTTGACGGGCCAGCTGGGCGACGTGATGAAGGAGTCCGCGCAGATCGCCTTGTCGTACCTGCGTGCGCACGACGAGAAGGCCGCGGCGCTGGACGGCCGGGGAGTGCACATCCACGTCCCGGCGGGCGCCGTGCCGAAGGACGGTCCGTCGGCGGGCGTCACGATGACGACGGCGCTGGCGTCGCTGCTGTCGGGCCGCCCGGTGCGGTCGGACGTGGCGATGACGGGCGAGATCTCGCTGACCGGCCGGGTGCTGCCGATCGGTGGCGTGAAGCAGAAGCTGCTCGCCGCGCACCGCGCGGGCATCACGACGGTGCTGCTGCCTCAGCGCAACGAGCCGGACCTGGACGACGTGCCGGAGTCGGTGCGCAGGCAGCTGACCGTGCACTTCGTCTCGGACGTGTCCGAGGTGCTGGAGCACGCGCTGTCGAAGGAAGCCGCCGCAACGGTTGCGGCGTAACGGTTCGCGGGTAGACCCCTCGTGGGGGCAGCAGCGGCGACTGCTGTCCCCGCGAGGCTTTTCGCGTCAGCACTGCGCGATGTCGATGACGAGGCGGTACGGGTCGTGAGCGTGAACACCCGGTGCCGGGGATCCCCGTTCACGATCAACTACCCCAGGAAGTCCTCCAGTGGCACCGGAGTGAGTCCATCCTGCTTGGCCCGGTTCAGGAACGCGGTGAAATCCTCGACAAAGGTCGTGCGGAAGTGCATCAGCACGATGTCACCCGGCTTGAGCTTGTCGCCCATCTGGAACTGCACGTGCCCGTCGTTGACCGCGGCCGTCCAGTTCACCAGCGCCTTGAACCCGCAGCTCGCGGCGGCCTTGCGGGTGTTCGTGTCGTAGTTGCCGAACGGCGGCCGGAACAGCGTCGGGCGCTTGCCGTAGTCGCCGGCGAGGAAGCCCGCGTTGTCGCAGATCTCCTTCCGCTGGAACTCGTACGGCTTGCCCTGGAGGTTCGGGTGGTCGGTCGTGTGGCTCTGGACCGTGACCGGCAGTTCCTTGAAGTAGTCCTTGTGCCCCTCGGCGTACTTGGTGTTGAGGAACACCGACGGCCAGACCCCGGCGTTGATCATCAGCTCGCGGGCCTTCGGGTGCTGCACCGCGCCGTCGTCGATCGTGATGAACACGTACGGCTTGTCGGTCGCGATGTGCGTCACGACCGGCACCATGCCGTCGACGGTCGCGGGCGCGTGAGCCTGCACCTTGCCGAACGTGTACGGCGGCTCGAACATCCGCTTGAGCCGCTCGGGCGTCGCGGTGGTGGTTGTCGTCGGCGACGGTGAGGACGTCGTGAGGACGGGACCACCCGGCTGCTCACCGGCCGTGTCTCCACAGGCGACCAACCCGGCGACCAACGCAAATGCAGCTACAAGCCGCAACCTGGACATCGTATTTCCCCCTCCACGCGGAGGACGCCGCGCAGGCCCTCATGGTTGCACGGGGATAGGCTCGATCTGATCACAAAAAGGAGGAGTTCAGATGAGCCTCGAGCGCCCAGTCGCTCCCGACCCCTACGCGTTGCTCCCCTCGGTCGGCACCTTCGACGTCACTTCGGCGGACGTGCGCGACGGCGAGCAGCTCCCCGAGGCCCAGGTCTTCGAGGGCGGCAACACCTCACCCCAGCTCTCGTGGTCCGGTTTCCCCGCCGAGACCCGCAGCTTCGTGGTCACCTGCTTCGACCCCGACGCGCCGACCCCTTCCGGTTTCTGGCACTGGGTGGCCGTGAACATCCCCGTCACCACCACTTCGCTGGACACCGGCGCGGGCAGCTCCGACGCCACGCTTCCGGGTGACGCATTTCACGTGCGGTCCGACTACGGCACGAAGGCGTTCGGCGGCGCCGCCCCGCCCAAGGGCGACCACCCGCACCGCTACTACTTCGTGGTGCACGCGGTCGACGTCGACAAGCTCGACGTGGACGGCGACGCCTCGCCCGCGGTCGTGAGCTTCAACCTCGCGTTCCACACGCTGGCGCGCGCGATCATCACGCCGACCTACCAGCACTGAGCGCCCGGCCGGCTCGCTGGGCCGTGCCCAGCGAGTTGGCCAGGCTCGCGCCGCAGATCAGCACGATGCCGACGATCTGCAGCGGGTGGATCCTGGTGCCGTACACCGTCATGTCGACGACGATCGCGACCGCCGGGTAGGTGAACGACAGCACGGCGATCAGCGACGTCGGCAGCTTCTGGTAGCTCGCGTACAGCAGGATGTACATGACGCAGGTGTGGATCACGCCGATGCCCGCGAGCCACGCCCAGCCCACGCCGATCGACGCCGTACCGGAGAAGTCGACGAACGGCAGCAACAGGACGATCCCGGCGGCCACCTGGGTGAGCGCGATCAGGTGCGGGCGGATTCCCTTGAGCCGCTTGGCGATGATCGTCGCGAACGCGTAGAGCAACGCCGCCAGCAGCGCCTCGCCGATGCCGAGCAGGTAGTCCCCGCTGACCGTGACGCTGGTGATGTCGGTGACCAGCACGACGCCGACGAACGCGACGGCGATCCAGCCGAGCTTGACGGCGGTCAGCTTCTCCTTGAACACCAGCGCACCCAGCAGCACGACGTAGAACGGCTGCGTGTGGTAGACGACGGTGGCGAGCGAGATCGACGTCTTCGCGTAGGCGGAGAACAGGAACGCCCAGTTGTAGACGAGGAAGACGCCGCCCGCCAACGCGAGCAGGAACGTCGCACGGGTGAAGCCGGTGTGGCTGAAGAAGCCCCGGATCCAGCAGTAGAGGCCCAGCGCGATCGCACCGGACACGCACCGCCAGAACGCCACCGTGAACGGCTGCGCGCCGGACTCGAAGACGAACACGCCGATCGTGCCGGACAACACCATCGCGATCGTCAGCTCGACAACGCCCTTTTTCTGCAGGTCACCCACCTGAATGCTCATGGCGCCAAGTTAGCGATGGCTCAGATACTGCCAACAGTGGCAGCGAGGACACTCTTCGCTAAGATCCTGCCATGCTGCGGAGCGTTGCGGTCGTGCTGATCGACGGGGTGGCGCCGTTCGAGTTCGGTGTCGTGTGCGAGGTGTTCGGCATCGACCGCACCGAGGACGGCGTGCCGTCGTTCGAGTTCAGGGTCTGCGGGGAACGACCGGGCGAACCCGTCGGCGCGAACGTGGGTGTGCGGATGATCCCCGAGTTCGGGCTGGACGCGCTCGTCGGCGCCGACCTCGTCGCGGTGCCCGCGGCGAGGTTGCGCGAGCACTACCCGCCGGCCGTGCTGCGGGCGTTGCGCGAGGCCAACGCGAACGGGTCGACGCTGCTCTCGGTGTGCAGCGGCGCGTTCCTGCTCGGCGAGGCCGGACTGCTCGACGACCGGCCGTGCACGGTGCACTGGCACCACGCCGCCGCGTTCACCGAACGGTTCCCGAAGGCGCAGGTCGACCCGAACGTCCTCTACGTCGACGACGGCGACATCGTCACCAGCGCGGGCACCGCGGCGGGCATCGACGCCTGCCTGCACCTCGTGCGCCGCGAGCTCGGCACCGGACCGGCGACCGCGATCGCGCGGCGGATGGTGGTGCCGCCGCAGCGGGAGGGCGGGCAGCGGCAGTTCATCGACATGCCGGTGCCGGCGAACGCGGCGATGAGCCTGCAGCCGGTGCTCGACTCGATGCTGGAGTCGATCGCCGCCGAGCACTCGGTCGCCGATCTCGCCCGCCGCGCCCGGCTCTCCGAACGCACCTTCGCCCGGCGGTTCGTCGCGGAGACCGGCACCACCCCGGTCCGCTGGCTGACCGCGCAACGGGTGCTGCACGCCCGCAAGCTGCTGGAGGAGACCTCGCTCTCCGTCGAGGAGATCGCGCACCTGAGCGGGTTCAGCACGGCGGCGCTGCTGCGGCACCACTTCCACAAGGACGTCGGGGTCTCCCCCAACGCCTACCGCCGCACGTTCGCCGCGGAAGCGCCGCCCGTAAGGCCTGCGTAACACGGCCATCGGGAACAGGGCCGCGCCGGAGGTGGTTGGATCGACATGTGAGGCACTTCGACCTGGTCATCATCGGTACCGGCTCCGGCAACTCCATCCCGAACGAGGCGATGGCGGGCTGGGACATCGCCATCCTCGAAAAGGGGACCTTCGGCGGCACCTGCCTGAACGTGGGCTGCATCCCCACCAAGATGTTCGTCCACACCGCCGACCAGGCCGCGGCGCCGGCCAATGCGAAGAAGCTCGGCGTGGACGCCCATCTCGACGCGGTGCACTGGCCGCAGATCCGCGACCGCGTCTTCGGCCGCATCGACCCGATCGCCGAGGGCGGCCGCAACTGGCGCGCGAACGAGAACGCGAACGTCACGGTCTACGAAGGCACCGCGAAGTTCGTCGACGCGCACACCATCGACACCGGGACGGGCGAGACCATCACCGCCGACCGGATCGTCGTGGCGGCGGGCAGCAGGCCGACGGTCCCCGAGATCGCCGACATCGACACCACCGGCTTCCACACCAGCGACTCGATCATGCGGCTCGACGAGCTGCCGCAGAGCCTGATCATCCTGGGCAGCGGGTTCATCGCGTCCGAGTTCGCGCACGTGTTCAGCAGCTTCGGCGTCGAGGTCACCGTGATCGCGCGCTCGAACCTGTTGCTGCGCCACGAGGACCTGGAGATCGCACAGCGGTTCACCGACGTGGCGAAGACGAAGTGGGACGTCCGACTGCAGCGCAAGACGATCCGGGCGGAGAAGACCGCGACCGGCGTCCGCCTGCACCTGGAGGGCCCGGACGGCGCGGAAACCGTTGAGGCGGACCAGCTCCTCGTCGCGACCGGCCGGCAGCCCAACACCGACCTGCTCGACGCGGCCAAGGCGGGCATCGAGCTGCACGACGACGGCCGCATCAAGGTCGACGAGTTCCAGCGCACCAGCCGGCCGCACATCCTGGCGTTGGGCGACATCAGCTCCGACTACCAGCTCAAGCACGTCGCGAACCACGAAGCCCGTGTGGTGCAGCACAACCTGCTGAACCCGGACGAGCCGATCGCGAGCGACCACCGGTTCGTACCAGCCGCGGTGTTCTCCAGCCCGCAGATCGCGAGCGTCGGTCTCACCGAGGAACAGGCCAAGGCAAGGGGAATCCGCTACGTCACCGCGTCGCAGGCCTACGCGTCCATCGCGTACGGCTGGGCGATGGAGGACACGACCGGCTTCGCGAAGCTGCTCGCCGACCCCGCGACCGGACAGCTGCTCGGCGCGCACATCATCGGGCCGCAGGCGTCGACGGTGATCCAGCCGCTCATCCAGGCGATGAGCTTCGGGCTGGACGCGAAGTCCATGGCACGTGGCCAGTACTGGATCCATCCGGCGATGCCGGAGCTGGTCGAGAACGCGCTGCTGAACCTGCCGCTGGACTGAAAGGCCTTGTGCGACGGGGACTTCCGCCGCTGTCGGCAACCGCATCGACCAACAACGATGCAGCGATGACTGACAGAGTCCTCGTCGCGTACACCTCGAAAATCGCCGCCACCGACGAGATCGCCCAGATCATCGGCACCGAGCTCGCGGACTGCGGGCTGAGAGTCACCGTGCTCTCGGTCGCCGCCGCCGACACGCTGCACGGGTTCGGTGCCGTGATCATGGGCGACGCCGCGGCCCACGATGCGCATCGGTTCGTGCGGCGGCACAAGGTGTCCCTCAAACACACACCCATGTGGTTGTTCCACCGCGGCACACCACCATTACCGAACGACGTCACGCGCATGGTGCGCAAGCTGGGGACCAGCCGGCCCGTCAGCTTCGGCGGGCAGGCACCGGACTGGGACCGGGCGAAGGCATGGGCCCGCTACCTCGCCGACCAGCTCACGGTGCTGCACCGCGGTTTCGTGTCGAACTAACTCTGGATGATGCGGACGTTGTTGCCCGCCGGGTCGCGGAACACGCAGTCACGCGCGCCCCACGGCTGGTCGGTCGGCTCCTGCACGACGTCCGCGCCGTTCGCCTGCAGCTTGTCGAAGACGCCTTCCAGATCCGGCGTGGACAGCTGGATGTACCCGTACGAGCCACCCTCGATCATCTCGGCGATGGCGGTCTTCTGCGCGTCCGTGAGGCCCTCGGCCATGGCCGGCGGTTCGAGCACGACCGAAGAGGCCGAACCGGCCGGGGCGACCGTGATCCAGCGCATCGTGCCCTGGCCGACGTCGGCGCGGACCTCCCAGCCGAGCAGGTCCCGGTAGAACGCCAGCGAGGCGTCGGGGTCGGTGTGCGGGAGGAACGTGGCGTGAATGTTGATGTCCATGCCGGCAACGCTACGACCGGCGCGGACGCCCGAGCTTCTCGATTCCTGACCGTTCCGGCGTTCGGCGTTCCGGACGTTCGCCGTCGATGAAGGGCTCCTTCCTCCACCTGAGGTCGATGAAGGAGCCCTTCATCGACCACCCGGCGGCGCGCTCAGGCGCTCAGACGTAGCGGGGACGGCCCGCGATCATGCCCAGTCCGGTCAGCGCGGCGAGCAGCACCAGCTGCAGCACGAGCGACGTCGCCCACGAGCCGGTGGCGTCCCGCAGCACGCCGAACGCGAACGGCCCGGTGGCCGCGATCAGGTAGCCGAGGCTCTGCGCCATGGCCGAGAGCCGCGCGGTGTCCGAAGTGGACTTGGTGCGCAGCGACATGACCAGCAGCGCCAGCGGGAACATGCCCATGCCGAACCCGATCAGCACGACCCACAGGCCGGGCGCGGCGGCGGGCGCCACGAGCATGCCCAGGATGCCCGCGAACGACAGCAGGCCCAGCGCCAGCACCATCGGCGCCTGGCTGGAGAAGCGGGCGGCGATCGGTGGCACGAAGAGGCTGACCGGGACGCCGAGCAGCATCGTGATGGCGAGCAGCAGGCCGGCGGTGTTCCGGTCGACGCCGGAGTCGATGAGCATCGCGGGCAGCCAGCCCATGACGGTGTAGGCGAACAGCGACTGCAGGCCGAAGAACACCGTGATGACCCACGCCAGCGGGCTGCGCAGCAACGACCGCTTCTCGACCGGGCCGGCCGAGCGCACGACCGAAGCCTCCGAACCGTGGCGGGCGCCGGCGAACCACACGATCACCGCACCGGCCGACAGCAGCGCCCACGAGCCGACGGCCAGGCGCCACGAGCCGAGGAGGTCCTCCAGCCGGGGCGTCAGGGCGGCGGCCAGCGCGGCACCCGCGGCCAGCGTTCCCGTGTAGACACCGGTGATCAGGCCGACGCGCGTGGGGAAGGAGGCCTTCACCACCACCGGGATCAGCACGTTGGACACCGCGATGCCCGCGCAGGCGATGAAGGTGCCGCCCAGCACGACCCACGGACCGTCGATCACGCGCAGCACCAGGCCGAGCGTGAGCACCCCCAGTGACAGTCCGATCGCACGGGCCATGCCGAGGCGGCGACCCAGCCAGGGGGCCGCGAACGCCGCGAAGCCGAAGCAGAGCGCCGGAACGGCCGTCAACGCGCTGGTCCAAGCGGCGGAAACGCCGAGGGCGGCGCGGACATCGCCGAGCACCGAGGCCAGACTGGTGACCGCAGGGCGGAGATTCGCCGCCGCGAGGGCGACCCCGATCGCGAGCAGCGTGGACCCGACCAGCGGAACGTGACGATTCTTGACGACCGTCACCCTGCGACCTGGATCGGTGGCAGTCTGTGCGGCAATGGTCGTCTGCTGAATCGTCACGCGCACCACTATCGCAGACATGGGATGTTCGGATGAAAGGATGACGCTGTGCCGTTGGCCACTACCCGGCGGGCAGGCCTCGTCGACCAGGTGATCGAGCAGATGCGCGGCGCGATCACCAGCGGCGAATGGCCCGTCGGGCAGCGCATCCCGCCCGAGCCCGAGCTGGTCACCGCGCTCGGGGTGGGCAGGAACACGGTTCGTGAAGCCGTGCGCGCGCTTTCGCACGCCGGCCTGCTGGAGGTGCGGCAGGGCGACGGCACGTTCGTCCGCGCGACCAGCGAGATCTCCGGCGCGGTCCGCCGCATGTGCGGAACGGAGCTGAAGGAGGTGCTCCAGGTCCGCCGCACGCTGGAGGTGGAGGGCGCGCGCCTGGCGGCCAAGCACCGCACCGACGCCGAGCTGGCCCGCCTCACCGAGCTGCTGCGCAAGCGCGACGCGGCGATGGAGGCCGAGCAGTGGGCCGAGGTGATCGAGCACGACACCGCGTTCCACGTGCTGCTCGTGCAGTGCTCGCACAACACGCTTCTGGCGGAGCTCTACCAGGGCTTGACCGAGGCGGTCAAAGCTTCGGTGGCGGCGTCTGTCGACACCACCCAGCCCGGAGGGGACCAGGTGTCGCACACCGGACTGCTGCACGCGGTCCGCGACGGAGACCAGGAGAAGGCGGCGATCGAGGCGGGCGGGTTCTTCGAGGAGCTGATCGAGAAGTTCTGTTAGGGGTTGCGGACTGAACCTGTCCGCATGAGCTCATAGCGTGGGGGCCATGGAGATCACGCCGTTCCGCATCGAGGTCCCGCAGGCCGACGTCGACGACCTCCGCTCCCGCCTGGCGAACACGCGGTGGCCCGAGGACGACCTGCCCGGTGCCGGCTGGTCCTACGGCATCCCGCTGAGCTATCTGCGCCCGCTCGCGGAGTACTGGCGTGACGGGTTCGACTGGCGCGCGCAGGAAGCGCGGCTCAACTCGTACCCGCAGTTCACGACCGAGATCAGCGGGCAGCGCCTGCACTTCCTGCACGTGCGGTCGGAGAAGCCCGACGCGTTGCCGCTGCTGCTGATCCACGGCTGGCCCGGCTCGTTCGTCGAGTTCCTGAACGTGATCGAACCGCTGTCGCAGGACTTCCACCTGGTCATCCCCTCGCTCCCCGGCTTCGGGTTCTCCGGGCCCGTGCACAGGCCCGGCTGGAACGTGCTGCGCATGGCGTGGGCGTTGGCGAAGCTGATGGAGGGCCTCGGTTACGACCGGTACGGCGCACAGGGAGGCGACTGGGGTTCGGGCATCGCGCAGGAGATCGGCCGGGTCTTCCCCGAGCACGTCGTCGGCGTGCACGTGAACATGCTGCTGACGTTCCGGCCGCACGGCGTCAACGACCTGACCCCCGAGGAGCTCAGGTCGTTGGAGACGCTGGATCACTACCAGAAGGAACTCTCCGGCTACATGCACGTCCAGCGCACCAGGCCGCGCACGATCGGGTACGCCCTGACCGACTCGGCGGTGGGGCAGCTGGCGTGGATCGTGGAGAAGTTCCACGACTTCACCGACTGCGTGGACGTTCCCGAGGACGCGGTGGACCGCGACCACATGCTGACCAACGTGTCCGTGTACTGGTTCACCGGCACCGCGGGCTCCTCGGCGCAGCTCTACAAGGAGCAGTCCGCGTCGTGGGGCCGGCATCAGCCGACCACGGTGCCAACGGGCGTGGCGGTGTTCCCGCACGACATCGGCGCACCCGTGCGTTCGTTGGCGGACAGGCTGATTCCGACGATCGTGCACTGGACGGAGTTCGACCGCGGCGGGCACTTCGCCGCGATGGAGGAACCGGACCTGCTGGTCCAGGACATCAGGAAGTTCTTCGGGTCGCTGTGATCACTCTTTCGAACCGCGCGCTCAACCGGACGCTGCTGGCACGGCAGATGCTCCTGGAGCGCGCGAACATGCCCGTGGTGGCCGCCGTCGAGCATCTCGGCGGCCTTCAGGCCCAGGCGCCGGTGCCGCCCTATCTCGCGCTCTGGACGCGGCTCCAGCCGTTCGAGTTCGACGCGCTGAGCAAGCTGATCATCGACCGATCGCTGGTGCGGATGACGTTGTGGCGCGGCACGTTGCACCTGATCTCCGCCGACGACGTGTACCTCATGCGCACGGCGCTGCAGCCGGAGCTCGACAAGTGGGCGAAGACCGCGGTGCCGCCGGCCACGCGGGTCGAGATCGACCTCGACAAGCTCGCGCGGCTCACGCGGGAGTACGTCGACACCGAGCCGCGCACGGTCGCGGAGATCGGCGCGTTCCTGCGGGAGCGGTTCCCCGACTGCACGGCGCGGGAGCTGTCGACGCAGGCGCAGATGCTGGTGCCGATGGTGCAGGTGCCGCCGCGCGGGATCTGGGGCGTCGGCGGCATTGCGCAGAACGTCGCGATGGCCACGTGGCTCGGCCGCGAGCTGCCGTCCGAGGCCGCCGTGCCGGAGCTGATCACGCGGTACCTGCGGGCGTTCGGACCGGCCACGCTCGCGGACGTGCAGGCGTGGTCGCGGCTGACCGGGTTGAAGGCGCACGCGGCCGAGCTGGACCTGGTGGAGTACCGGAACGAGGCCGGCAAGGTGCTGCTGGACGTGCCGGACGGCGTGATCGTGCCCGAGGACGCGCCCGCGCCCGCACGGCTGCTGCCGTCGTTCGACAACGTGCTGCTGGGGCACGCCGACCGCACGCGGATCATGAGCGAGGAAGCGCGGTCGCGGTGGGGTGCGGTGCGCAACGGCGTCTTCCCGCCGACGTTCCTGGTGGACGGGTTCCTGCGCGGCACGTGGAACGTCGCGGAGACCAAGGACACTGCGACGCTCACGATCGAGCCGTACTTCAGGACAACGAAGAAGCAGCTGGCGGGCGTGATCCGCGAGGCCGAGGCGGTGCTGAAGGTCATGGCCCCCAAGAAGACGCACGTGATCGCTGCCCCTTAGCCGGACACGACCTGCTTGATCACGTCGAGTGCCGCCCTGATCGCGGGCCTCCGCGACGCCTGAGTCCGCCACACCGCGTACAGCTGCCGCGTCGGCGTCGGCCGCAACGGCACCGCGCGCACGTTCTCCGGCACCTCTCCCCTGCCCAGCCGCGGGATCAGCGCGACCCCGATCCCCTTGGCCAGCAACGCCATCTGCGTCCGGTACTCACCGATCCGGTACGCCAGCTCGGGTTCGATGCCGGCGCCGTGGAACGTCCGCACCAGCCAGTCGAAGCAGACCGTCCCCTCCGGCTGGCACATCCACCGCTCGGCGGCGAGGTCGGCGGGTTCGAGGTACTCCCGATGCGCCAACGGGTTGGTGGCGGGGATCAGCACCTCGGCGACGTCGGTGCAGATCGGCGTGCGGGACAACGACTCCGGCACCGGCAGCGGGGTGTTCTGCCAGTCGTGCACGATCGCCAGGTCGAGCTCGCCGCGCGCCACGGCCTCGGTGGCCTGAGGTGGGTCGATCTCCTTCAGCCGGACGTCCAGCGCGGGATGCCGCCCGGTGAGTCCGATGAGGACGTCCGGCAGGAGCCCGCGGGCGGCGGTGGCGAACGCGCCGACGCACAGGCGGCCGATCGCGGCACCGCGCTGTTCCTCCAGGGTGACCTCGGCCTCCTCGACGAGCTTGAGCACCTGGTCGGCGGTCTCGGCGAGCATGTGCGCGGCGTCGGTGAGGCGGACGCCGCGGCCCTGGCGTTCGAGCAGCGTGGTGCGGGTTTCGCGTTCGAGCTTGGCGATCTGCTGCGAGACCGCGGACGGGGTGTAGCCGAGCACCTCGGCGGCGGCGCCGACCGTGCCGTGCACGGCGACGGCGTGCAGCGCTTTCAGCCTTCCCAGATCGAGCATGTAGCGATGCTAAACCCATAACCTAAGCAAGCGGAACTGGTGCTAAACAGTTGGCGCCTGCACGCTCAGAACCATGAGTCCCCGTCACGTCCTGCTCGCCACCCTCGTCGCCGCCATCTGGGGCTTCAACTTCGTCGTGCTCAAGGTCGGCCTGGACGAGTTCCCGCCGATCCTGTTCTCCGCCCTGCGCTTCCTCGCGGCGGCCGTGCCCGCGATCTTCTTCGTCGGACGGCCGTCGGTGGCGTGGAGGTGGGTCGTCTCGGTCGGGCTGGTGCTGGGCGTCGCGAAGTTCAGCTTCCTGTTCATCGGTCTCAAGGCGGGCATGCCGGCCGGGCTGTCGAGCCTGGTGCTGCAAAGTCAGGTGATCTTCACGGCCGTGTTCGCCGCCGTCGTCCTGCGCGAACGGCCGCGGCCGGTGCAGATCACGGGCATCGCGCTCGCCGTCGCCGGGATCGGGGTGATCGCGTGGGACTACGGGCTCTCGTCGCCGCTGCTCGGGTTCGTGCTGGTGATCGCCGCGGCGGTGTGCTGGGGCGTGTCGAACGTGCTGATGCGGTACGCGCGGCCCGCCGACACGTTGCGGTTCATGGTGTGGGTGAGCGCGGTGGCGGTGCTGCCGCTGTTCGCGCTGTCGCTGCTGACCGAGGACGTGTCCGCGCTCGGCCGCCTGAACTGGGCGGGCGTGGGAGCGATCGGGTACGTCTCGTGGATCTCGACGCTGCTCGGGTTCGGCGTGTGGGGGTTCCTGCTGCGCAGGTACGAGTCGTCCGTGGTCGCGCCGTTCTCGTTGCTGGTGCCCGTGTTCGGGATGTTCTCCGCGTGGGCGTTGCTCGGCGAGGACCTGAGCGGGCCGCAGGCGGCGGCCGGTGGCCTGGTGCTCGCCGGGCTGGCTATCCCGCAGCTGGTGGGGCGCCGGGCGGCACGAACGGAAGTCCGGCCGGAGCCCCTCGTTCCAGCAGGTCGATGACGGCCTTGGTGTCGAGGTGCTCCGCGACCAGGTCGCCCAGCAGGTTCAGTTGAGCCTCACGGGCGGCTTGGAAGCTCACCTCACCGGGCACGAAGTCGCGGCCCGCGCGTTCGGCGGCCCAGACGAGGAACCTGCGGCGGAACGCGTCGTTCTCCAGCAACCCGTGCCAGTGCGTGCCGAGCACGCGGTCGGTCTGCGCGCCCTCCTCGCAGATCAACGGCCGCTCGGTGCTGCGGACGACCTGACCGTGGTGGATCTCGTACCCGGTGACGGGCTCGTCCCACGCCGTACCCGTCGGCGTGGCAAGGGTTTTCTCGGCCTGGAAGCGGATGTCGACGTCGAGCAGGCCGAGCCCCTCGGTCACCCCGTTCCTGGACTCGACGTCGTCCTCGATCCGCTTCGACAGCATCTGGAAGCCGCCGCAGATGCCCAGAACCGGACCGTCGAACCGCCCGATCGCCGCCGCCAGGCCGGTCTCACGCAGCCACGCGAGGTCCGGCACGGTGGCCTTGGAACCGGGCAACACCACCAGGTCCGCGTCCGCCAGCCGTGACGGCTCGGTCACGAACCGCACGGAAACCCCTGGCTCGCAAGCCAAAGCCTCGACGTCGGTGGCGTTGGAGATGCGCGGCAACCGGATCACGGCCACCCGCAGCCAGTCCTGCACCGGCGGTTGCGGCCGGCCGACCACGCCGTCGGCGTTGTAGGACAACGAGTCCTCGGCGTCGAGCCACAGCTCCTCGCGCCACGGCAGCACGCCGAGCACCGGCCGCCCGGTCAACGCCCTGAGCTGGTGCAGCCCCGGTTCGAGCAGCCGCTGGTCACCGCGGAACTTGTTGACGACGAAGCCGGACACCAACGCCTGATCAGCCGCGTCCAGCACCGCCACCGTGCCGAAGAGGTGCGCGAACACCCCGCCGCGGTCGATGTCGCCGACGACCAGGACGGGGAGGTTCGCCCGCGTCGCCAGCCCCATGTTCGCGATGTCGTCCGCCCGCAGGTTGATCTCGGCGGGCGATCCGGCGCCCTCGCAGATCACGACGTCGTGCTCGGCCCTCAGTCCGTTCAAAGTGGACAGAACGGTGTCGAGCAGCTGCTGCTTGCGCACCCGGTAGCTCAACGCCGACACCTCGCCGACCGCCTTGCCGAGCACCACGACCTGGGACGTGCGGTCACTGCCCGGCTTCAGCAGCACGGGGTTGAACCGCACGCTCGGCTCTTTGCACGCCGCCCGCGCCTGCAACGCCTGCGCCCGCCCGATCTCCCCGCCGTCGAGTGTGACGAAGGAGTTGTTGGACATGTTCTGCGCCTTGAACGGCACGACGTCCACGCCCTGGCGTGCCAGAAAGCGGCACAGGCCGGCGACCAGAACGCTCTTGCCCGCGTCCGAGGTCGTCCCACAGATCAACATCGCGCCCCGCATGGACGCCAATGCTGCCATCATCACCCACATGGTCACCGTCGTCCTCATGCACAGCCCGTTCCTCGGCCCGTCGAGCATGCGTCCGCTCGCCGACGAACTGGCCTCCGACGGGGTGACCGTGCTGCTGGTCGACCTGCAGATGACCGTCAACGAGGCACCGGTGCACCAGCGGCTGATCGGCGCCTTCGCCGACGCGCTGGAGGACTCGGGCGTCTCCGGCCCCCTGGTCCTGGTGGGCCACAGCGGCGCCGGACCGCTGCTGCCTGCCTTCGCCGACGCCCTCGAACTGGACGTGGCCGGGCTGGTGTTCCTCGACTCAGACCTGCCGACGCCGGGCCGGGCGTGGCGCGAGACCGTGGACGCCGATCTGGTCCGCCAGGTCAAGGCGTCGGTGCGCGACGGCAGGCTGCCGCGCTGGGACCGGTGGTTCGCCGAGGACCCGTTGCGGCTCGTGCCCGCGGAACTGCGCGAGGAGATGCGCGACGAGGCACCCGAGGTCCCGTGGGAGTTCCTGAAGGAGCAGCGCCCGGTCGTCGAGTGGTCCGGGGCGTGCGGGTACGTGCTGCTGTCTTCGGCCTACGATGACGCAGCCGACCAGGCCGAGGCGCTCGGGTGGCCGGTCGAGCGCGTCGAGTCGCACCACCTGGCGGCCGCGACGTCGCCTTCGACGGTCGCGGCCGCACTCAAGGCCGTGATCAGCAGACTGTGAGGATCTCCGCACCCGTGTCGGTGACGACGATGGTGTGCTCGAACTGCGCGGTCCAGCTCTTGTCCTTCGTGGTGACGGTCCAGCCGTCATCCCACATGTCGTGCTCGTAGTCGCCGAGCGTGATCATCGGCTCGATCGTGAACGTCATGCCCGGTTCGAGCACGGTCTTCATCGACGGCTCGTCGTAGTGCAGGACCACGAGCCCGCTGTGGAACGAGCGGCCGATGCCGTGGCCGGTGAAGTCGCGCACCACGCCGTAGCCGAAGCGCTTGGCGTAGGCCTCGATCACGCGGCCGATGACGTTGATCTCGCGGCCGGGCTTCACGGCCTTGATCGCGCGCATGGTCGCCTCGTGCGTGCGCTCGACCAGCAGCCGGTTCTCCTCGGCCACGTTGCCCGCGAGGAACGTGGCGTTCGTGTCACCGTGCACGCCGCCGATGAACGCCGTCACGTCGATGTTCACGATGTCGCCGTCCTCGACGACCGTGGAGTCCGGGATGCCGTGGCAGATGACCTCGTTGAGCGAGGTGCAGCACGACTTCGGGAAGCCGCGGTAGCCGAGCGTCGACGGGTACGCGCCGTTGTCGCACAGGAACTCGTGCGCCACCGCGTCGATCTCGTCGGTGGTCACGCCCGGGACGACGACCTTGCCCGCCTCCTGCAGCGCCTGGGCCGCGAGACGGCCGGCGACGCGCATGGCCTCGATGATCTCCGGCGTCTGCACCCACGGGTCGGTGCCGCGCTGCGGCGCGGGCTTGTCCACGTACTCGGGGCGCACGATGCGCGAGGGCACCTGACGCCGCGGAGACTGGACACCGGGTTGCAGCGGAGCACGAACAGCCATGTGCCCCAGCCTACTTGGCGGCGACGGAACCGCCTCGGACCTGGTCCTCGCCCCGCATCCACGGCAGCTCGGCGGGTGCGTCCTGTTCGACCGACTCGCGTGGAGCCGGCAGCAGGACACCCGCGCGGAGCAGGCGCTCCCGCAACGTGTGCAGGTCTGGTCGAGTCATCACGGCACCGCCTTCAGGAACCTCGCCGCCACGTCCACGGCTGGAGTAGAAGTTTCACCGCTCAGGACCAGCGTGGCGAACGCGAGATCGCCTCGATAGCCCATGAACCACCCGTGTGAGTGCACGCCGTCACCGAACTGCGCGGTACCAGTTTTACCGCGAACATCGCCGAAAGGCTTGAGTTGCGGTGCAGTTCCGTACTCCACGACCTCGCGCATCATCTGCCGCACCGGGTCGAGCGCGGCGACCGGTGGCGCGGTGGGCTGTTTGTCCGCTTTGGTGTCCTTGCCGCGCACCAGCTGCGGCACCGGCATCGAGCCCTTCTGGATGGACGCCGCCACCAGCGCCATGCCGAACGGCGACGCCAGCACCTTGCCCTGGCCGAACGCGTCCTCCGCCCGTTCCACCACGTCGGTCGCGGGCGGCACGGAACCGGTGATCGTGGTCAGGCCCGCGACGTCGAAGTCGACACCGAGCCCGAGCGACAGAGCGGTGTTCGTCAGCAGGTCCGCCGGCATGTCCACGGCGAGCTGCGCGAACGTGGTGTTGCAGGAGAACGCGAACGCGGACCGCAGCGGGATCGTGCCCTTGTCGAACTCGTTGGAGTTCGGCACGATCCGCCGCCCGTCGATGGTGGTCTTGCCGGGGCACGGCAGCGGCGTGTCGGCGTTGACCTTGCCGGAGGAGATCGCGGCGAGCGCGGTCACGGCCTTCTGCGTGGAGCCCGGCGGGAAGCGGCCGGTCAGCGAGATGGCGCCCTGGGCGTCGGCCGGGTCGTTCTGCGCGACGGCCAGGATGTCGCCGGTGGACGGCTGGATGGCGACCAGCACGGTCGGTTGCTGCACCGGTTCGACGGCGTCCTCCGCGGCGGTCTGGATCGCCCTGGACAGCGCGATGTTGACGGCCTTGGCGGGCTCGGGAGCCTTCGAGTGCAGCTCGTCGACCTCGTTGCCCTGCGCGTCGACCGTCGCGATCCGGAACCCGGCGTTGCCCGCGATGTCGCCCTCGACCAGCTTGCGCACGGCGGGCAGCACCTGGGAACCGAAGTTGCGGCTCGGCGCGAGCAACGACGTCTGCGAGCTGAACCGCACGCCCGGCAGGTCGTAGATCTTCGGCTTCACCGACTGGTAGTCCGGGTCCCGCAGCGCCGCCACCTGGTAGGCCTGGCCGTCGGGGGTCTTGCCGGCGCCCTCCGTGATCGACTGCTGGGTGATCGCCTTGTCGAGCGGGTTCAGCGCGTCGGCGAGCGCCTTGGCGACGTTGTTGACGTCACCGGCCTCCTTCGCGACGAGCAGGACCGACACGACGCGTTCGGGCGCCAGCAACGGCGTGCCCTCGCGGTCGAGCACCGGCGCCGGGTCGGGCTTGAGCTCGGTGACCTTGATCGTCTGCTGCGGCGCGAGCTTCGGGTGCGCCACCGACGACTGCCAGTGCACCTTCCAGAAGTCGCCCTCCTGCCGCACGTCGAACTTCGTCGGGTAGGTCCAGTGCCGGTTGTGGTCGAGGTCCCAGTCGAGGGTGACGCTCGCCTCCGACGCCGTCTCGCCGTTCTTGCGGATCTGGTCGACCTTGCTGGTGAGCCCCTTCGGCTTCAACGCGCCGCGGAACTTCTCCAAGGTCTCCTTGGCGTCGTTCGGGTTGTCGGTCAGGTTCGCCGCACCCTGGACATCACCGGACGCGAGCTTCGCCAGGAAGTCGCCGGTGATCTCCGGGGCTCCCGGAACAGAGCTGAACAGGCCGCAGCCGCCCAGCGTCAGGGTCAGCACCGTGATCGTCGCGAGAAGGCGCACCCGCGCGAGTATGCCCGTTCAGAACAGGACAGTGGCGTACTGACCCACCTGTTCGAACCCGATTCGCCGGTAGGCGGCCTGCGCGACGTGGTTGTAGCCGTTCACGTAGAGGCTGGCGGTGCGGTTGAGGACACGGGTGAGCCGGTCGGCCACGGCCGCGGTGCCGGCGGTGCCGATGCCCTCGCCGCGCCGGTCCGGCCGCACCCAGACGCCCTGGATCTGACCGACCCTGCTGGACATGGCGCCGATCTCGGCCTTGAAGACGACCTCACCGTCCTCGAACCGCGCGAACGCCCGGCCCGCGGCGATCAGCTCGCTCACCCTCGCCCGGTAGCCCGCGCCGCCGTCCTCAGCGCACGGGTCGACACCGACCTCCTCGACGAACATCGAGATCGCGGCCGGCAGGTAGCGGTTGAGCTCGCTCGGGCGGACCTGGCGGACCAGCGGGTCCGGGGTGACCTTCGGGCTGCCGGAGATCGCCATCAACGGCTGGTCGCCGCGCACCTCGCGGGCCGGGCCCCAGTCCGGCTGGAGCTCGTCCCAGAGGGTCAAGACCTGTTCAGCCGGGCCCACGAGGCTGGAGCACATGCGGCCGCGCCTTCTCGCCCGGTCGGCGAACATCCGCATCGCGCCGGCGCTGCCCTTGAGGGGGATGAGGTTCGGGCCGGAGAAGCACAGCCCGTCGACCCTGCCTCTGATCGGGCGGGAGTCGGAACCCCACATCTCGCCGCCCAGGCGCCACGGGTCCAGGCCGGCTATCTCCACTCTTGCGGCGACCATGCACGCAGCTACGGGGTCGCTGTCGAACACCCCGCGTACGTCGATCAGGTCTCGCTCGTCGAGTACCCGCGCTCCGGCCAGCCTCAGCACGTCACCTAGCGTGCCAGATAGGACGTGTGTGTGGCATCAGCCAACAGTGCGCACCAACCGTGACAGTGCGCACCTGCTGAAGTGCACGCGGGGGCCCCGCGTTTCCTTCTGGGAAACGCGG
>NZ_JBEXJN010000003.1:0-4812 GCF_040609115.1 Lentzea sp. NPDC004782 | reverse complement strand
GCCGTTCCCACGACGAGATCAGCGGAACGCTGACGTCGAAGGCCTGGGCCAGCTGCTCCTGGGTGATGCGCATCGCCTCTTCGATGAGGGTTTCCACGATCGCGTGTTCCGGGACGGTCTTGATGACCTTGCCCTTGACGAAGATCTGGCCCTTGCCGTTGCCGGAGGCGACACCCAGGTCGGCCTCGCGGGCCTCGCCGGGACCGTTCACGACGCAGCCCATGACGGCGACGCGCAACGGCACCTCCATGCCCTCCAGGCCTGCGGTGACCTGCTCGGCGAGCGTGTACACGTCCACCTGGGCGCGGCCGCAGGACGGGCAGGACACGATCTCCAGCTTGCGCGGCCGGAGGTTCAGCGACTGCAGGATCTGGTGGCCGACCTTGATCTCCTCGACCGGCGGGGCGCTCAACGACACCCGGATGGTGTCGCCGATGCCCTGGCGGAGCAGGGCGCCGAACGCCACGGCCGACTTGATGGTGCCCTGGAACGCCGGGCCCGCCTCGGTGACGCCGAGGTGGAGCGGGTAGTCGCACTGTTCCGCGAGGAGTTCGTAGGCGCGGATCATGACCACCGGGTCGTTGTGCTTCACCGAGATCTTGATGTCGTGGAAGTCGTGCTCCGCGAAGAGCGAGGCCTCCCACATCGCGCTCTCGGCGAGGGCCTCCGGGGTGGCCTTGCCGTACTTCTGCAGCAGGCGCGGGTCCAGGGAACCCGCGTTGACGCCGATGCGGATCGGGGTGCCGTGGTCGCGCGCGGCGGCGGCGATCTCCTTCACCTGGTCGTCGAACTTGCGGATGTTGCCCGGGTTCACGCGGACTGCGGCGCAGCCTGCTTCGATGGCGGCGAAGACGTACTTCGGCTGGAAGTGGATGTCCGCGATCACCGGGATCTGCGACTTCTTGGCGATCGCGGGCAGGGCGTCGGCGTCGTCCTGGGACGGGCAGGCGACCCGGACGATGTCGCAGCCTGCCGCGGTGAGCTCCGCGATCTGCTGCAGCGTCGCGTTGACGTCCGACGTCAGGGTCGTCGTCATCGACTGGACGGAGACGGGGAACTCGCTGCCGACACCGACGTTGCCGACCATCAGCTGCCTGGTCTTGCGGCGTTCCGACAGCACCGGCGGCGGCAGTGCCGGCATTCCGAGCATCACGCCGTCACTCATGGGTTTTGCACCTTTCGTAAATCACTGCAACCTGATCGGGTTGACGATGTCGGCGGTCACGGTCAGCAGCGTGATGGCGCCGCCGATGAAGATGACCACGTAGGTGAGCGGCAACAGGCGCATGTAGTTGACCGGGGCGCCGGCGGGCATGCCGCGCAGCTTCCTCAACCAGTCTCGCACCCGTTCGTAGAGGTTGACGGCGATGTGACCACCGTCAAGCGGCAGCAGCGGCAGGAGGTTGAACACACCGACGAAGAAGTTCAGGCCCGCCAGCATCAGGATGAAGAACGCCCAGAGGCCCCGTTCCGCCGCGTCGCCGCCGAGGCGGGAGGCGCCGACGACCGAGATCGGGGTGTCGAGGTCGCGCTCGCCGCCGCCGATGGCCTTGACCACGGCCGGGATGCGCTCCGGGAAGCGCATGAGGCCCTTCCAGGTGTTCACGAACATGTCGCCGGTGAACGACACGGCGGCCGGGATCGCGTCGATCGGGCCGTAGGTGAAGGCCTGCTGGACGATCACGCCGATGGCGCCGACCTGCTTGACCTCCACGCCGCCCTTGCCGTTGGAGATCTGGCGGGTGACCTTGGGCACGTCGACGGTGAGCGCGATCTCCTTGCCGTCGCGCAGCACCTTGAACTCGTTCGGGCCGCTGAGGTCGCGGGTGACCTTCTGCATGTCCGACCAGGTGGCGATCGGCTTGCCCGCGATCGAGACGATCTGGTCACCGGGCTTGAGGCCCGCGCTCTTCGCGGGCGACGGCGCCCCGGCGGGGCACGGCGCGTCGAACGGGACGGTGTAGTCCTGGACGCAGTCGGAGACCTGCGCGAGCACCGGCAGGTCCTTGTTGTTGGGCAGGCCCAGCGACATCGCGAGGATCAGCAGGATGATGAAGCCGAGCAGGAAGTGCGTGATCGACCCGGCGGACAGCACGACGACGCGCTTCCACACCTTCTGCTTGTAGAACGCGCGCGGCCGGTCGTCCGGGTGGACCTCCTCCAGCGCGGTCATGCCGGTGATCTCGCAGAAGCCACCGGCCGGGATCGCCTTCAGGCCGTACTCGGTCTCGCCCTTGCGGAACGAGAACAGCTTCGGGCCGAAGCCGATGAAGTAGCGGGTGACCTTCATGCCGAAGGCCTTCGCGGTCAGCAGGTGCCCGAACTCGTGCAGCGCGATGGACACCGCGATGCCGAACGCGAACAACAGCACACCGAGGACGTTGATGATCGTGTTCACGAGGTCAGTTCCTTCCAACCAGCTCGCGGGCACGTGCGCGTGCCCAGTCCTCGGCGGCCAGGACCTCCGCGACGTCCGCGGGGTCCTTCTGCCAGTCATTCGCCTCGCCGAGAACCTGGCCGATGGTGTCCACGATCGACAGGAACGACGTCTTGCCCGCGACGAAGGCGGCCAGGGCCTCTTCGTTCGCGGCGTTGTAGATCGCGGGCAGACAGCCACCGCCGCCGCCCGCCTGCCGGGCGAGCTCGACCGCGGGGAACGTGACGCTGTCCACCGGTTCGAACGTCCACGAGGTGGCGGTGTCAAAGGTACAGGCGGCCGCGGCACCGGCGACGCGCTCGGGCCACCCGAGGCCGAGTGAGATGGGCAGGCGCATGTCCGGCGGCGACGCCTGCGCGAGCGTCGAGCCGTCGGTGAAGGTCACCATCGAGTGAATGATGGACTGCGGGTGCACCACGACGTCGATGCGGTCGTACGGCACCCCGAACAGCAGGTGCGCCTCGATCAGCTCGAGGCCCTTGTTCACCAGGTTCGCCGAGTTGATCGTGACGACCTGGCCCATGGACCACGTCGGGTGCGCCATGGCCTGCTGCACGGTGATGTCGGCCAGGTCCGCGCGGGTCCTGCCGCGGAACGGCCCGCCGGACGCCGTCAGCACCAGCTTGTGCACCTCGTGCGGCGCGCCACCCCGCAGGCACTGCGCGAGCGCCGAGTGCTCCGAGTCCACCGGCACGATCTGGTCGGGCTTGGCGGCCTTCAGCACGAGCGGCCCGCCCGCGATGAGCGACTCCTTGTTGGCGAGCGCGAGCGTGGCGCCGGTCTCCAGCGCCTTCAGCGACGGCTCCAGGCCGCGCGACCCGTCCATGCCGTTGAGCACGACGTCCGCGGGGCAGGCCTCGATCAGGTCGACCATGCTGGTCAGCGTCTTGACGCCGGGGACCTCGGCACCGTTGGCCACGGCGACGGTGGTGACGCCGAACTCGGCTGCCTGCTGCTCGAGCAGGTCGAGCTGACGCCCGCCCGCGCCGAGCCCGACGACCTGGAAGCGGTCGCGGTTGCGCCGGATGACGTCGAGCGCCTGGGTCCCGACGGAGCCGGTCGAGCCCAGGATCAGGACAGTGCGTGGAGTACTCATCGCCCCTCATTGTTCCGGAGAGTGCCTGAGAGCCCGGCACAGCCCGCTACTTTGATAACGGAGCGGTTTTGGAGGCGTGAAGTCGCCAGTTCGTGGGCATTCCATCCTCGACAAGCGGATGGAAGGAGACTCTCCGTGGGCATCCTGGGATGGATTGTGCTCGGTCTGCTGGCCGGCGCCATCGCCAAGGCCATCATGCCTGGTAACGACCCCGGCGGCTTCATCATCACGATGCTGCTGGGCATCGTTGGCGCGATTCTCGGTGGCTTCATCGGATCCGCGCTCTTCGGGACTGACCTGGGCTCGTTCTTCGAGATCAGGACCTGGTTGCTGGCGATCGTCGGATCGCTCATCCTGCTCGGCATCTACCGCCTGGTGACCGGCAGGCGAAGTCACGTATAGGCACTGAGACGTTTGAGGCCGTTCGGGTGACCCCCGAACGGCCTCTCGTCTCTGTGCCGAAGGGAACGCGGGGGCCCCGCGTTCCCCTGGTGGAAACGCGGGGCCCCCGCGTTCCTTGGAAGCGGCTAGCTCGCGATGCCCGCGTCGCGGGCCAGGAGGGCCGCTTGGACGCGGTTGGTGAGGCCCAGCTTGGCCAGCAACCGCGACACGTACGTCTTCACCGTCGCCTCGGACATGTGCAGCTTCGCCCCGATGTCGGCGTTGGACATGCCCTGCCCGAGCAACGCCAGCACCTCGACCTCGCGTTCGGTGAGCCCGGCGACGGCCTTCCGCGCCTCCTGCCGCTTCGGCTGCCCGGAGGTGGCCACCATGCCGACCACCCGCGAGGTGACCATCGGCGACAGATAAGCCTCACCGTTGTGCACTGCGCGCACGGCCCGTAGCAGCTCCTCAGGCGCTGAGTCCTTCAACAGGAACCCGGCAGCGCCGTCGGACAGGGCCCGCACGATGTTCTCGTCCTCGCCGAACGTCGTCAGCATCACGACCCGCACGGACGGTGCGACGACCTTCAGCTCGCGGGCGCACGCCAGGCCGTCCATCCGCGGCATGCGGATGTCCAGCACCGCCACGTCGACGCGGCGCTCGCGCACGACCTGCAGCGCCTCGCGGCCGTCGCCCGCCTCCTCCACCAGCTCGATGTCGTCCGCGGTGCCGAGGATGGCCTTGATGCCGGCGCGCATCAGCGGTTCGTCGTCGGCGATGAGCACGCGGATCATGGCTTGTCCCTAAGGTTGAGGTTGTTCGGGGTGAGTGCTCCGGATGCCCAGTGCGATGGGGTGTGGCTGATGGCTTGTTGCCGTGAGGTGGCTCGGAAGGA